>JANQRV010000040.1 GCA_028284395.1 Saprospiraceae bacterium | reverse complement strand
TCTTATCCGTTACAATGACCACTCGATGTCCTCTGTGATACAGTTCTTTTCCCAATGCGAAAAAATAATCTGAATCAGAGGCGCCCATCGGACTGGTGCCAATGATGAATGTCTTCATATTTAATTCACGCTAAACTGTTGGTAGGTAATCCGCAAAAGGTGTACCGAAAAAGGACACGTTGAAAATTGATTGCGACTTTCCCTAAAAGTACAAAATTATGGTCTTTGGTAAAAGCGGACTCCCAATAAATTCGTACCTTCCCATTACTATCTACACAAAAAACCTACCCCTCCGACCACAATCGTGTGCAAAAGTTTATTTTTCAATTCAGTATTGATTAGACAGTATTTTAATGTCATTTCCAAGGGATGTAGCAACACTATCTATCCGGGACTTCGGGAGACGGGTTGAATACAATTTTTTTGTACTCGGCAATAATAAAGCCGTGATGATCACAGTTATTTAACAAATTCATTTCTAAACCCTGCCGGATCTTGCGCAGATCCCCCAGCGTCGAAAACGCTAACAGTGTAAGAATTAAACTCCTACCCCGGATTAAATTTTCTTTTACCAGTTTTTTCAAATGACCCGCCTTCGGCTGGCCTCATTTGTAGTTTATTCGGCAAACCCCCAGGGTTTTGTCCGGCCAAAATATTATTACGGAAATGAAACGGATTCCTGCTATCTACTACTTAAGTTTTCTAGTATCACTCGCTGTGCTTTGCCCAAGTCGGCAACCACTTTTGTCCCTATCAAACCCCATATCTGCTGAAGATTGGACTCTAAACAGTGTCGACCCGATCAACTTTGGAGCCGTCTTTGGTGCCCGGAAAGACAAGTCCACTCGCTTGAATAACTGGCAGTCTTTCAAAGAAGCTTGCCTTTATGCAGTACAAAACAATTTGCCCGTCCAACTGGATGGAGTTTTGGAAATTGAAGTACTTCCCGGCAACTGGATTGAATTGAAGAATGGTGATCGCATCGAAATTCACGGCATTAATCCCGAACAAAGTATCGTAGATGTTTACCCAAAAGTAGGTGTTGCTACCCAAAGCGAGTATGGCATATTCAAAGCGGTTGACGAAGGTGTATCCATACACATCGAAAAATGTCAATTTCAGGGGCCAAAAAACCTGGACCGCTTGCAGACTTATCGAGCTATTTTGAAGTACAATGGCAATGCCAACACCATTAAGATCCAACCCGCAGAAAAAACCTGGTCTGGTCTTTGGGATAATATTCAGCCGGGTGATGAGATTCTATATGCGGCTGACTATTTAAATAAGATTGGATACAGCGGCACAGTTAAGAGTATAAACCGTGAACAAGGCACCCTCATTCTGGAAGAAGATCTGCACAGTTCGATGGGAACCAATATTCAGAGTGAACAAACTCACATTGGTCTTTTCTGGCCCGAAGACATCGATGAAAATACCGTAAACGATTTTTCAAAAAATTGGTACGACGGTGATCTTGATCAATTCTTCATCTCTTATGTCGTAGGCTTCCATAAATATGCCATACCCGCTACCATTACTTTCAAGGACGTTATTCTTGAAAACTTTTTATCCATTTTGAATCGATCCGGTGGCAATATTCAGCTGACGATCGAAAACAGTAAAATTGCGGGAATCAAAACGGGGATTGGCTTTTTCACTGGTGAGAAAGCAGATAACCCAAGTGCGATCCAAATCAGCAATATGGAACTCTATAATTGTGGTCTTGTCGCAGATGGTGGCTCCATTAATCGAAGTTATGTTTCGGCTGGTCAACCTCCGATATGGGGATCGGGTTTTTATATCCATCCTAACGTAGTGGTGACAATGCACCATTCGCATATTCACGACAACCCGGGTGGCGCCTTTCGCCAGTATTCTTCATCGGGAGCTTCCAGCAAACCAGCACGTAAAGGTTTGATATCCATTTTTGAAAACAATAAATTTAAAAACAATGGCGAGTTTTCACTTTTAACCTCCGGCGTTATGCATTCCAAGATCAGCAACTGCACTTTTGACGGTTTCGGCATGCTGAAACTAAACTATGCCAGCGAGGTTACCAATTGTTCTTTTGACGTTCCGCTGGCGCTTGATAGTTCCAATGACCCAAACTATGAGGCAGAATCGGTGTTTAATGTCCGTTTTGAAAATTGCCGATTTAATCCCAATGCTCAATTCACCTCTGGGGGGTGGGAGCCTGAGGAACTGAATAAAGTTGTTTTAGCTTTCAATGACTGCGAGTTTTTCAGCAATGCACACCCTATTTCAGCAAGCCCTCAACCTTTTCTAAAGATTCGTTCCGACTTTGGGGATGCGGCTTTTCCAGTCAATTTTACCAATTGCACCATTAATTTTCCGGAATCTGCCGAAGGGATTGATCCCGATGTAAAGGGAGTTGGCGAAAAGGTGAGTCCATTTCTAAGGATTGGCCCTAATTATAGTGGAAAGATCACCATTGAAAATCTAACCACAAATAACAATAACAGAAAGGTATTTCTGTACAATGGCTTGGAATTTGAGCGTCCTTATTTCAATGCTCAATGTACGATCAAAAATAGTGATTTATCTAGTTGGTTATGGTTACAAGGCATGAAAACTCGAAATTCCTTTAAGCATGTAGTCCAGTTGGAGGGAAGCCCCTTCTTTGGTGATGCTGTCAATTCGCTATTTTACGTCAATTCTTTTCGGCCAGGGCAAACTACGAAAAAGATTGATAAGGAAAACTTCTATTATGGTGACGAAGTCTACCATGATAATCTTGTGGTAGACGATGAATTCGATACCTACCAAGTCGGTGGTAATTCCCTGAAAACGATTACCTATTATGCTTTTAATCTGATCAACCCCAATAGCAATTATCACGGAGGTTCATCCAATCATCGCTTCAAAGGCAAGATCACAATTATTCCTCAGGAAGATCTAACCGTAGTGCCCTACGGGATTGATAAAAGATCTAACATCGCCGGAGAACAGACTTTCACCTTAACTGCTAACGAACCCGTTACTTTCCGTTGTATTCCCGATGAATGTCTTACTGGCGATGAAGACAATGTGGAATCCCATACTGTTACAATCGGAAAGGGAGACGGTTCGAAAACGAATTTTATGGACAATAGTCCGGGATCGGAGGATTTCGATTCTCCGATTCCCGGATCTATCCGCCTTATTACCGACGACGGGATCGACATTGCGGCAGATCACTTTGGCAAAATCGATCATCAGGGTGTCCAAGGAGTCATCAATCCCTATAATCACGATGGAGGTTGGGAATTGAATTTTTCCGTACCACCCTCCAGCGGATCTACAATTACAAAGGTTTATCAAACTTACCGGAGTTGTGATTGGCAAGGTTATTGGAAGTTGGAAAAGGTTGGTAGTCAAGCAATTTTACAGGTTCAGCCAAAAGTAAACGGACCACTTCTTTGCGCGGATGACCATTCGGGCACGATCGATTTGGATGTTTCCGGTGGACAACCACCGTACAACATTCAATGGGCCAGTCCTGAGCTAGAGGGAATACAAGTCAATGGTCTGGCACCAGGATCCTATACGGTAACCATTACAGATGCAGACAACGAAAGCATTGTTCAGAATATCCAAATCGACAGTCCTGAGCCATTGAAAGTAGACTTGGTCGAAAATGGTTCGACTGATTGTGAAACTCCAACCAAGAACATTATCGTCCATACTGAAGGTGGTCAAAAGCCATATACTTACCGTTGGAGCGATGGAATCATTGCGGCCGAAGAAAGGAGTTTGGCAGAAGGCAATTACCAAGTCACCGTAACCGATAATAATGGTTGTACTGCCACGGGTAGTATCGAGATCAGAGCCAATAATACTCCAAATGCGAGTTTCAGTTATTCCATAAATAATAAAAGGGCAACCTTTGAAACTGCTGTAACTTTGGAACAGGCACAAACTTGGGAATGGTCATTTGGAGATGGAAATACTTCGAAAGAAGCTTCACCTAGCCATGAATATGAGGTCTACGGAGTATTCGAGGTCTGCCTAACGGTCCAGAACAATTGCGGTGCAGACATTTTCTGCGAAACAATTAGAATTGATGAACAATCGGAAATTGCAACGGTGAGCTTTTCGATTGGCATGCCTCGCCCGGTGGAGCGAAACCTCATTGAAATACCGGTAACAACCAGCAATTTCAAGGACTTACTCAGTTTCGAATTTGCATTGGGAATCCCAACGGGCAATGGAGCCTCATTTGCAGGAATAAGTACTTTAGATATTCCTTACTTGAGTGACCGTAGCTTTGTTATAGAAAGCAAAAAGGCTTATGTCACCTGGCGAAACCCCACCACCCAAGGCATTAGTGTAAATGATGATGAAGTGGTATTCTCTCTTTTGATAGAATTGCCCACTGCAGGCACTTGTTCGGACGTCTTTTTTTATAAGGATAACCAGAAAGACGACATATCAGTATTTGGACTACGGAACAACATTAAGACCGTTTTTCCGTATCAGTTTACGGATGGTGAAATCTGTAGTGAAAACCCGCGATCCTTAAGGGGAAAAGTAAGCTCTCCCGACGGGGTTTACCCACTTGAAAACATCACCGTTACCTGCTCTGGTCTGGCCCCCGTAAAAACAGCACCCGACGGCACTTTCCAATTTGATGATCTTCCAGCCTTAACGGAAACGATAGAAGTCAAACCGGTTCGCGATGACGATGCAGCCAAAGGAATCAGCATTATTGATCTGATCAATGTCCGTAGGCATATTTTACAATTGGCTCCCTTTTCGAGCCCCTATCAATACATTGCCGCAGATGTGAATCGGTCTGGAAGGATCAGCAGTCTCGATTTATTACTTATGCAGCAACTAATTCTCGGGAGAAAAGACCGCTTCCCCAAAGGATCTTCTTGGATCTTCATTCCAGCACAACACGAATTTTCAAAACTGGATTCAACGCTTGCTGAACCCTACCCAGAATCCATCTTACTTGGAAACTCAGAGGGCATCACCGACAATTTCGGATTCCTAGCCGTTAAGCTAGGAGACGTGGATTACTCCTTCATTAAAGAACAGTTTGGGAGTTCGGCCAGTCCCAACGGCAGTTTAAATTTCGTCTTGGAAAATAAGAGGGTCCTGGCAGGAGAAACAATTTCGATCGAGGTTACCGCCGAAAATTTTGAAGGGATGGTGGGATATCAATTAGAGTGGCATTACGACAAGGACAACTTGACACTTTTGGATATTTCACATGGCCATCTAAGTGATGTTCAGGAAGAGGATTTCATTTGGGAAGAACGTCGACCAGGATTGATTTCCAATTTGTGGTATTCCGAAAAATCCATCAAAGAGGGGCAATCCCTGTCAAATAATCTGGTACTTTTCACATTTCACTTTAAAGTTCTTAATGATCTCGAAATTCAACACAACCTTTGGAGCGGTGCAGAAAACTTAAAACCGGAAGCCTTCAAGGTAGATCATGGCTACATTCTTCCTCAGATTACCTTTCAGGATCCAGAGGTAACGGAAATTGATCTGACGCTTTACCCGAATCCTACCACCGACCGAATTTTCGTTAACCTGGTTAGTCCGAAAGCAGAACAACTAACACTACGTATTTTTAACACCAAAGGCCAGTTGGTGGAACAGACCATGCGTCAAGATCTTGATGGGCCCGGACCTTATTTTTATCCAATCGATACCGAACAACTTAGTTCAGGAACTTACTTACTGCAGGTACAATTGGGTAAAGAGCATTTTACCAAGAAGTTTATTAAGAATTGATGATGCTCTCCTTATTTAAGGACAAGCTGCTCACCTGGAATGTTGTATTCCAGGTAGAGCGGGGATTGATGCAGAAAAACCATCACCGGTTTCGACCCAATTCACCATGGCTTGGAGTCCCTCTTCATTGCTAAAGCGGGGCACGAAGCCATCATTGCGAATTTTATCAGCACGATGATAGGTCTGAGTCTTCAATTTCTTTATCCGGGCACTGGATATTCCAATGTCTTTACCGGTGAGCCAAGTTATCACATCAAATGGTAAGGCCAAAGCTTTGAGCATCCAATAGGGCAAAGAAATACTATTTCTGTAACCCAATGCTGAAGAAATGGTATCCGTAATTTGCCGGACCGACATTTGTGCATCATCTGAATAATTATAAATCTCCACGCCCGGTTTCATTCGGTCTCGCAAATAAAGCGTGGCCTCAACCAAGTTTTTTACGTAGGCGATCGATTTGATGTTATCCCCTTTGCCAATATTAAAGTAGAAGCCGGATTTGACTTTTTCTATCAACCGGTACATATTAGCTACGTTTCTTTCTCCGTATACGACTGTTGGTCTTAAAATCACGACCTTCCTTTCTGGGTCGGCCTGGGCCCAGTCTTCCAGCACCCGCTCGGCGGCCAATTTAGATTTGCCATAAGGACTGTTGGGTTGGGTGGCCGTCCCTTCATGAGATGGAGATTCAGTTTGGCCATATACGGCAACGGAAGAAAAGTAGATGATCTTCTTAACATTGTTTTTAGCGGCGGCCTCACAAACCAGTCGGGTGCCATACTCATTGGTACGGAAAAATGCTTCAGTGGTAACACCAAAGTCCTTGTGTTCAGCCGCTAGGTGAATGATGCACTCGCACTCGTGTTGAGCCAGTGTTTTTTCAACCAGGCCCGGTTCACAAATATCTCCCTGTACGAAGGTGGCACCGTGTTCAAAATCGGGATGCTTTAGATCCAGGTTCACCAATTCAAAAGCTCGGAGATACAAATGGAAATGAGATCCGATAAAGCCGGATCCGCCAGTAATCATAGTGCTGCTCATCTCGTGTCAGTGTTTTGGTTCAGCGTCTTTCACAGTCTAAAAGGCCGAGAAATATTCTGAATCGTTGTTACTGGGTAGCCTCTACTAACCCTTTATAAAAATGTTTGTCTATGGCATCGAGTAAAATCTTAGCATTTTCCTCTCTGCTGTGTAGTTTTCTTAATCTTAATGTATTGGTTTTCAGCCTTGCAAGTATAGATTGATCGTAATACAAGGCAAGTAGCTTTTGGTAGAGCTGTTCAAATTCATTGACTTCGAACTGGAAACCGATTTCATGCTTCTCTACGAATGTTCCTCCTTCACTTTTGGGCGTTACCAATATGGGAAGTCCTGCCCCCAGATATTCAAAAATCTTTACTGGAAAAACCATTCTGCTAATGGGATCGTCCGTTCGAAAAGAAAGGCCTACATGAGCTTTTGCAACAATTTTCGCCAATTCATCGTGTGGTAATCGCCCCAAATAGGTGACATTACCTGGTAGTTTACTCCGAAAACACTGGTCATTGGCACCATCACCAATAACCTGAAACCGAATTGGATGGCCATCTTCCTCGCAGGCACTTGCCAATCGGAGGATAAGTTCAGGATCTTGAAAACGGCCTAAATTTCCGTGGAACACGACGGTAAAAACTTTGTTCTTCTCGGAGTTCGGGACAAAATATTGGGCGGAGTAGCCATTCAAAAGTACTTTTACCTTTTCTGGGTCCCCCACCCTATTCTTGATGTCTTCTGCCATCTGAGCAGAGGCCACCGTTATCTTTATTGCTCCTTTATAAGCGGATTCTTCTAATTTTCTCAAAATGTAACCCGGAAAACCCTTGGCCGACAATAACCCCAGAGCAAAGTAAACGTTTGGATAAGGATCCCTCACATCATAAATGTAGGGGGTGCCTTTAAGGCGAACAATCCACGTCGCGAGGATAGACATGAAAAAAGGCGGGCTGGTAATAATAACTAAATCGTAGCGTTTGAAGGCCAGCCGAAAAAACATCTCCAAACCGATTAGCAACTCCCAAAAGAGTCTTTTCGCAACTCCGGTCTGTTTCACAATCGGGCCAAAAAAGTGGGTGTGCACTTGGTAGCCTTCGACCGCTTCTGTGCTTGCGTGTACGTGTACATCGTGACCGGCACGCTCTAAAACATCGTAAAAAGCGCGCATTCTAATGGCTTCCGCCACGCTGTACGGGTGATAATATTCGGTTACAATGCCTATTTTCATGTTTCGATTAATCTCTGATTTCCAGTGCGATTAATTGAGGTTTTCCTGAATTAGTCGCTGGGATTTCTTTTACTTCCCGAAAGGTTACCGCAAACGGTTCTTTCAATTGATGTGCAATCTGTCGCTCGATTGAATCCAGTATATCCTTTCGGAATCCCTTACCGGGAATGTATTCGATTATAATGCCGTCATAACTTTTTTGTACAACCCTAAACTGCTCAATCTCTTGTACATGTTCGAAAATGCCAGTAAAGGCATGCACGACCATATATTGCCCCGATTTAGTTTTCACAATGTCTGTATCTCTGCCAATTACTTTTTGCAAAAGCGGCAGCGCCAATTTACGATTGGCGGGATAGGCCTCTTTTGGGAGCTTGATTGCCAAGTCACCGATTCGATACCTGATCATTGGCATTGCATATCCAAAGAGATTCGTTACTACGACGTGACCCAATGTACCATCGGGAACTTCATTTCCATGATCGTCGACCAACTCCAGATAGACATTGGGCGACATAATGTACATATAATCAAGGTCGTATTGAGCAGCTATTGTAAAGCCTTCCGCTGAACCGTAATTTTCGTAGACCCTTGTGTTAAAGACCTCTTCAATTGTTTTGCGGTAATGGTCAAACATTTTATCCCCCCAGGAAATCGCTCCTTTGAACTCAAGATCGGCTATACCGTTTTTGCGGGCGATTTTTGCAATAACGTAAAGAGAAGAAGCATATCCCCCCAGGATTCGTCGACGCTTTGCGCGCATGTAACGCAATGCTTTCAATACCTCTTTCTCACTGTGTGAAAAAGCTTGTAGATAGTAAGTCGGCAGGACCAGATCTTTTAAGCGCTTCAGTCGCCCCCGTTTTGGAGTAATACCCGTTTGCAGCATGGGATCTCCCATCGAATAACCAGCCCACTCCCACCACAATAATTGAGTGGCGCGAAAGCGACTTTGTTTATGTGAGTTCCAATAAACGGAGGTCTGGTACCCAGTCGATCCACTGCTACTGATCTCCGTCAAATGGCGAGTTGGCTCCGTTAACATATTCCGTTGCAGACTTCGAACAACGGTCTTCTCTAAAATAGGAAAACGTTTCAGCCATTGTTCTGGATCGTCAGAAGGTGTAATTCTCAAATCGCGATAATAAGGCGACTTTTCCGAGGCATGTTGCAGCAAATGCCCCAATCTCTCCTTTTGTAGCTCGGCCAATGCTGCTTCCGACAAAAGACAGGCATCGCGCAGTCCTCTCAACTCTTTCATCACAGTGGATCGAGTTGCCGCATCCCCCATTGGAAGGAGGATTCTTTCCAGTACTTTTTGCCTTACAAAAGTCATATGCTAAATCATTCAATACATGATATACTCATCCTAACTCTGGTTAACAAAGGATGGATTTTCAATACACATAAATCTCTTTAGAAATTCTTATTGAAATTCTCTAGTAGCTATTAAATACTAATTTGAAATGGCGACCCAACTAAGTGGTCTATGAATAGATTTGCAAAAATTCTGAATTTGAGGAGACAGATTTTCTAATGCAGTATGGAAAGAATAAAATTATCCAAAGGAGGTTGCTAAATGAATAAACAATAATCATTCCAAATAGCACAAAGTTGCTACTAGCACGCTTACCTCTTTTTCAGTTAGGTTGGTATCGGAGGGGGGGAACAGGAAAATCCCCTGCTGTTTTAGCAAATATCTCCTATTTTTTATTGAATGTCAAGAAATAAACTTGCTAAATACAAATAACAAAAGTATAAAATATGTAACTACCACTATGAGTTTGTCTTGCAAAAATAAAAACCAGCGCAAAAATATCCTCAAAGGTAGAGGATAACAAATAACCGGTATTAATTCCAAAAGAAGCGGGGCCATTTCACCAATGAACGGCTCATAACATAGCTATGGCTACGCCTTTTCCAATCGGGCGGAAAGAATTCCGTATCGATCTTTCAAATTATTATGATCGAAGGGTATGCTGTTTCGAATACTTTGATAAATTCCATCTACAGACTTTTCAAAATGTCGCTCCTCCTTCAGATCCCATTCGCTAAAATTCTTTTTAATGAAATTCCAATCGATGGGTTGGGGTTCATTGATAGTAGGTTCATCATGGATATCAACGATCAATAGGAAAGTGCCTCCATTCCGTAATACCCGCCTAATTTCTTGACAAGTTGTGGGGAGATCCTCGACGTGATCAATAGAATTAAAAGAACAAACGACATCAAAATAATCATCTGGAAAAGGAATGGATTCTGAACCAGCATTTACGTACGTCATCTTGTGTGCATCAGCACCCAGTTTGAGATATTTATCGGCTAATGGATCCAGTCCGACTCTTTCTATCGTCATGTCAGCCCACTCCAGACTTCCCCGTGGGCCGCAACCGACGTCAAGTACTTTTTTACCGCTGTAAAATGCCTCGGAAAGGCCGAAGTGTTCTATGTAAAAGTATTTGTAGTGATCATTATTCAGTTCTTTTTCTTTCCGCTTTTTCAGTTTCCAGTAGGCTAATTCGGAGGCCTCTTTGATCTTAGTCTTTGAAACCAGTCCTAGGTTCACAGCAAGGAGAACCAGTGCTTTTACGATGCTCTTCATACTTATATTTTGATCAATTCTTAGGGTTGTACCAACCCTGTGTTTGGCACTCTAGTCTTTCTAGTGGAGTAAACAACGTGGATGGTTGCAAAGCTATAAAGCAAGGGCGTAAGAATTGTTCGCATTCCATTGTGGGCTGCACTAAACAAAGCAATCGTAAAAAATGCGACCATAACAATCCGATCCAATTCGTGATCACGACTCACTAAGAACAGAGCTACCGGTAGTATAAAAATGATGAGATTTATAAATAGACCAAACATTCCATGTTCGGATAGAAGTCTCGTAAATTCGGTGTGGTTGGCCTCTGAATGATTAAATAGCTGGAATCGTGCTTTGGGTGCTCCTCCCGGTCCAACGCCAAAAATCGGATTGCGATACCATATCTGCAGGTCTTCTTTCATCAAGCGGGTCCGTCCGGTCGTATAACTTTTTTCTCCGAGTCCTGCGACGGAAAGTGCAGTTTCGCCTTGATAACGAAGCAACAATAAGTTTCCGGTCAATTGATTTGCAAAGATGGCAATCGTAAACAAAAAACCAAGTGCCAAGATAGTATTGGACAATTTTATTTTAGGGGTGGGAAGATTATTGGAAAAAACATAGACAAAGAAAGCCAGTAAAATACAAATTACTCCTCCTAGTATTCCTCCACGTGAAAAGGTAAGCAACCCTCGATAAAACAAAAGGCCGAAAAGGATCATATCACCGTATCGGAAGAAAGTTATCAATCGGATGCGCAATAAATTAAATACGATGACCAAGGCGAAACCCAACCCTAAGATGGTGGAGACCTGGTTACTTCCGAATCCTCCGGCAGTTTTAAAATTTGCATTCAGAGTAAATTCCACGCCACTTAAATCCGGGGTTCTTATAATTATAAAAGCGAGTACGCTGATAATCCCTAGCATCATAATACGTCCGGAGCGGGCCAGGTCTTTGAAGGAAACAGGACGTCGATAGAAATACATCAATGCCAGGCCTAGATTGAGGATTCCGATACTGTTAAAAATCAGATCCTTAACAAACCGGTCCTTCGGCATGACCAATATGGAAGGGACCGCTAACAACAAAATCACGATTCCCACTCCACTTTTCAGAGGACGTTTTTCCACTAGGAGTCCCATTATCAAGAGCACCAGCATGAAGTATTTCCCCGACTCCCAGGGCAAAAAGGGATAAGATTTGGACATGCGGGCCAACAACTCGATTCCCAGATAGTAAATGAGAAAGAAATGTACTACGCCATCCCGATTGTTATGCGTAAATACGGAGAAAATCGTGCTACCCACTATGAAGTAAACCCAAAGAATTAGCAGCCAGGGAGTTCCAGCTGAAACCGCTCCCAAAATGAGGTGGAATACCACCCATGCGAGTTGTTTTTCCTTATCTCCAAGATTTGCAACGGTCATGTCATTGGTTTACTTCCGTAGAAAACTCCAGAGGTTCACGAACCATTGAAGTTTGCGGCACTTTAGTCAGTAGTGCTCAATATAATAATTGTTAGACAGAGTCTTTACTGATCGGCTTAAGTATGACGTTTTTCCATTTAGGCCGCACAGCTTTCCAATCGTATTGTTCGGCTCTTTGCCGTGCTCTCAACGTCATTTCAAAGCTTTTATCGGGTTGGTGAATTCCTTTCACAATAGCACTCATCATTTGGTCTGGATCGTTGGCATTTACTAACATGCCCTCTTTGCCGTCTTCAATGAGGTCCGGGATTCCGCCTACGTTGGTAGAAACGATGAGCAGTCCTAGAGCCATTCCCTCAATGAGACTAACCGGCATATTATCAGCATGAGTAGTGTTGATGAGAAAATCATATTCCGTAGCAAGTTGGTGCCACTCCGGTTGACTTAATTTACCGGTAAATCGAATGCAATCTTCTAAACCCAATGACTTCACGCGGTCTTTACACAATTGCATACTCCCATCTTTATCAGGCCCCACCATACATAGCGAAGCGGTGGGAAATTGAGGCTTTAGCAGGTGCATTACCTCAATCGCCATCATGGGGTTGTAAATCTCTTGAAAGGCCCGGACATATAATAACTTCGGTTGAAAAATCGCCCTTTTCAGAAAAGGATAATCACTTACGCGGATAACGTTAGGAATGGATATTACCTCAAACCCCTTAGATTCGAACAGTCGCTTCAAGAATAATGAAGGAGCTACAATACATTTGGCTTGATGAAGATAGCGATCAACTAGCTCAGGAGTTTTGCGATATCGGTTGCCCAATTCTCCGCCATGCAAAACCGGGATGTATTGAATTCGGAAGACTTCACAGATTCGGGCAGCAATAAATGCATAGTAAAATGCCTTATTCGAATACGTGTCGATCAAGACCACAGTGAGCGTTCGACGGTGCCGGATGATAGCCCACATCATATCGAAGAAACGAGCGACCTGATTTAGAAAATCCGACTTTGCAATGACGTGAAAATCATCTCTTAGATAGTTCGAAAGCGTATCAATGGTAGTAGGGTTTTTTCCGCGAACCGCCAATTTGTTGCCTAAATACAAGATCGTCTTCATGGTGATCAAAGACTATTAATCAGTACTTACCTTAAACAGAATCTTAGGTAAGTACTAGGTTAAGATTTCCGAAAAAATTCTTTCACAGTAATATTGAAAGGTAAAATATGCTGCCGTCTTATAGCCTCGTAAGGCTTTTTGTCGCCAAGCTTCTTCACTTGCCCAATCGATCCGCCTTAATCGATCGGCATAGGATTCCGTTCCGTGAACATCCCATAGATGGCCATTTTCCTCATTGACATAATGGGGAATGGCTGACACGTTTGAAACGATCGGAATACAGCCGTAATTCCATCCCTCAGCGATTACCTTGGGCAAACCCTCGGATGCACTTGGCAATAGAAGAATTTGTGATGCTGCCAACACGCTGGATACGCGATCTCGGCTCATAAAACCATGAAATATGCAATCGATCGGTAAAGACTGACAACGTTCTTCATAAAACGGCCTCTTCTTCCCATCACCCACAAAATGCATGGTCTTGATTTGCTCCGGCCCCAGTTCTTGAAGACCATCGATGATCCTACTTACTCCTTTTGCATCATCCAATCGACCGATAAAGCAGGCAGTCAAGGGCAATTGATAGCGTTTTTTTTGAATCACCTCTTGTCCAATTCGTCGTTCTTCAGTATCCAAACATGGATTTTCAAAGGACAAAATATGTGCGGGAAGGCCTGACCAGCGACCATTGATGGTCACCTTCTGCCTGGTGCAGCTCGTCAACCACCACTTTTGAAAAGCATACCCGATTGCGGTAACTTCTTGCCAATTCCCCGCATACTTGAACCAGCCTCTTTTGGAAGTTCCCAAGGTTAGGAAAGGCAATAAATAGACACCGATTCCCGTCGGTGCCCGGAATTGAAAAACGTCGACCTCACCCAAGACCTCCCAGACCTTACTCAAGATAGACGGCGCCTTGAAAAGCACACGGAGTTTGTCCTTTAGAAGAGGTCCGCCAGTCACGGGAATTGGCACAAACCGAATGCTCTCTGAACAGTAGGCAATGGCACTATCCGGGGCATCTTCCTCATGCAGGGGAGCCACATGCCAAACTTCCGCAAAATGTGCTGTAAGTTCATTGATTTCGCGCACAGTTGCCCCCCATCCTACGATTTCACCATTGCGCCGGTAATGCTCCGTATGAGAAATAATGGCTAATTTCACCGAAGTCGATTGATATGAGCAATGTAATTTTTGACCACTTTTTCCCATTTAAATCGCTCTGCCCAACGTCTGGCATTCTTCGAAAACCCAGCGTAATTCTTCATAATGGCCTCCAGAGCTTTTGTAAGTTCTTCAGTTTTCTTGGGTTGTACCAAAACCCCGGATTTTCCATCATTGATAGCATCTGCAATACCGCTATTTCCCGAACCAATGGCAGGTAAACCGAGAAAATTAGCTTCCAATATGGCAATACCGAATCCTTCGAAGTCTCCTCGTTGGTCGTGTTCACTGAGCATACAAAAGATGTCCGCACCAGTTAACAGGTTAGCCAATTCCTCATCGGTAACCGCTCCGTGAAACGAAATATTATCGCGGACTCCGAGGTCGCTCGCCATTTGTTCTAATCTTTCCTGGTCAGTGGGGATTCCAACCATATGATAATGAATATCCGGAAACTGATCTCGAATCTTCTGCAGTGATCGAATGACATTGTGTTGCCCCTTTCTTTGATGGACTCTCCCAACCGTTATCAAAGCCGGTATTCCCTTTATACCTCCCTTTTCCGGAGGTGAGACGGTCTGAAATTTCTGCGCTTCGAAACCGTTATTGATGACCTGGACCTTTAATTTTGGGTTATGCCGAAGCACTACCTCCCTCGTATAAGATGAGACAGCAATCAATAAATTGAATCGGCCTAAGCACCAATAGGTGAAGCGCTTTAGGATTGGCTGTTTTAGGTTAATATCTACCCCATGCAATACTGCCATATAGGACCTTCGGTAAAACAAACTGAAAAGGCCCACCATCCAGAGTGAAAATTTACCGGAGGCCAATACCAGTCCTTCTTTTGGAAAGTGATGGAGGGTACGCCAATAAGTATAAATTCGTCTCCACATCGTAAAAATGGGAATGTGAGATCTTACCGCTCGAACAACCTCAAGTCGATGGTAATTATCAAAAGCAAACTCCTCTGCCCGTTCTCCTCTTGCATTGGTATGAACGACTACGTCGTATGCCTTTTCCTTCAAATGCTTAGCCAGATTAAAAGCATGATCACCTATACCTCCGGGGAGCGGAGGAAATTCAGTGGCCACAAGCAAAATAGAATTGGGTCTTTTCTTCTTCACATCAATCTTTTTTCTGGAAATCACCCTTCCAAGTACTCAATTTTCGGACCTTCTTTTAGTTTTCTGGAAGCTTCCAACCAAGATCTACCTACCTGCCAGGCAACGATTGGTAAGAGCAATATGGAGCAGATGCTTCCAATTAACAATAGTAAATTATTCCGTTTGAACCGGTACGGGACGATCGACGGGGGGATGTTTTTTAGCAGAACGCGAAAAGCTGCAGTATTACCAAAGTAGTTTCTAAACAAGTATAATACGCTGGGGATTGGACGTGGAGCAAAAAAACTACGAGGTCGAAATGCATCCCAACTCCCCATTTGCCGTAAGCCTCCTTGTCCTACTTTCAAATGCAATCTCCTGCCAAAGGAATTGGAAATATTCTTGTAGCCAGCCAGATAAGCTCTTAAACCAAATTCGCCGTCTCCCATGCGTTGTTTTTCGAATTGCCGGTCAAATAAACCTACCTGTTGAAATACCTTCCGATGAATCAAAACATTTCCCGTATCCAATTGGTCAGACCATTTAAGAAAACGATATCCAGGCGGAACCTTTGCTCCTTTTTCCGAGATGGAAACACCAGAAGAGATAGCAGCTCCAAAGTAATCAACCGCTTTTAAATGCTGCGTAATCCAGTTTTGCGCCACTCGGGAATCATCATCGTAAAGCAACAACCAATCGGCATCAGAATGCCGGATAGCTGTATTTCTTGCCAACCACAAAGCTTTCTCTTCCTGTCTAATCAAAACAATATCCAGTTGGAATTGGCTATAGAATTCACTTCTAAATGGCTCTGACTGATCTACTATAATGACATCAAAATTCTGATAATCTTGTTGCTCTAAATCCCTAAGACCATCCAATAAGTATTCGTAGCGATTTAGAGTTGGGATCACAATACTCACTTTTGGTTTTGCTCGCAAAAGTTGGGAATCAAAGGAACAGAATGTTGATTCATGTGGATAAACCTTATCAAACAAGTTGGTCTTGCGAACTCCTGACGAAGCCATAAAACCACGGATCTCGCGTATTGGCGAGTGCAATGAGAACAATCGTAACAGTAAGATGTAAACGGCCCAAACAGGATGGAAATACTTCTTTACGAAACGATAATTATCCGCAACCGTTACAGATAAAGCTTCAAAATGTAGTTGCTGTGAAGGATCCGATTTAATAAAGCCCTTATGCCAGGCCTGGAATGCTGCATCTAGCAGCGATACCTCGTGGGAACTGTATTTCCGATCGAAATCGATCAGCCCCCTCTCCGCTTCCGTCAATTGATCCCAATCAACAAAATAAGGAATATCATCTTTTACCGGTTGCAAGTTAAAATACCAGGTCGGCTGCAAATATTTTAAAAACCACTGATCCATACTAGATTGCTGTAGATAAGGAGGGGGTTGAAAACTCAAGATGCCCTTCCGATCTGAATTGAAGACATTTTTTAATAAAGTTGCGAAAGTTGTGCCAGGATTCCTTATTGCCCTCTTTTGATAACATCAGGGGATGTGCATTGATTGTAATGACACAGTCTTGGCCAATCATAGATTGGATCAACTGGATCGCATCATCATCAAATCCATTGTAGTGGTTGGGCAAACAATGAATGCCCCGATAATCAAAAGGTTGGTGAAGTCGAATTTGTCTTGTAAACTTTTCGTATATAGGTCGTTCCTTTACCCTTACCCAATCGTATCCAAGTTCCCGGCAAACCTTGTAAATATTGCCCTGATCCCCACCAAAAAAAAGCGGCCATATTCCCCGGTCACCAAAGCTGAAATTTCCTCTCCCGATCCATGTCATTGGTCTGGTAAAAGGCAGAACAAATCCTAAAACTTCTTTTTTTGCCGCATCTTCTAGTGCTTCCTTACTCCGTTGCAAGCTCATGCGAATTTGCCTTCTTGTTAAAAAGGGAAACCATTCGTGTTTCCAGGAATGGGAAGCAATTTCGTGCCCGAGGTCAGCAATTTTGCGAATCTGTTCCCGCATTTGCAAAACGGATCCGCCTTCTACCGCCGAGAGGCCGGTAATCGCAAACGTCATGGCTATCCCCGCATCCGCACAGATGGCAAGCAGATCCTCCACATTACGCCGCTCCGTCTCAACCGACGCCTTGTTCCAATTGTAGGCATGACTGGCATTGATTTGACCAACTGGGCCATCATAATCCCAGATAACAAAAAGCCTTATTTTTTTATGTCTTCTTTCCAAACCAAAAACCTGTACGAAACTATTGCAGGTAAAATTCTGCAAAAGCTTCCATTTGCTTTTCAATATTGAAGCTTGATCGTACTCTTTGGCTAGCCCGTCGGCAAACTAAATTCCGATCATCTATTGTCAAATGGTAAATCTCTTTCAACTTATTGGCCATAGCTAACGGATCGCGGCTGGGTACTCTCCAACCGGTCTCCCCATCTACCACATTCTCACGCAAACCGCCAACATCACTAACAACTACTAAGCGCCCCATTGCCTGGGCTTCCAGTGCAGCGTTACAGAAGCCTTCCATCAAGCTAGGTTGCAAGTAGACATCACTGGCTATCAGCAAAGAAGGAATTCGCTCATAAGCCACCTTTCCTAAAAAAACAACCTCTTCTTCTAGTCTCAGCTGTGTCCGTGTGAAATACAATCGTTCCCGTTCCGGTCCAGTACCAACAATTACATATTCGAAAGGAATACCCCACTCTTTTAAGTGCCGCATCGCATGAAGACTATAATCTAATCCCTTGATCCAGTGAAGCCGTGCAACTGTAAGTATCTTCAGCTTTTCCAAAACTAATGCTGAATCAAACGGTAACTCACTTTTAACATTAGTAGCAGGAGTAATTCTGGTCCAATTTTGAGTCGATGACATGCCTTGCAACTTAGCCAATTCAATGAGGCTGTTCGAAATACTGTGCACTTTGTCCAGTCTTGGCCACAGTCTTTCGTAACACCCAGGATGTTTCAAGGGATAAACGCTGATGTCAAATCCCCTTAGGCTTACCGCCATTCTCGCCCCCATAACACCTGCCAAACGCTCCCGCCCGATCGCAGTGGTAGCAAAGCCGAAATGTAACCAGTCCAGTCGGTGACCGAGAATATGACTATTTAAAAGAACCACTTTAGCGGCTCCCGGAATAGAACCATGATCCTTAAGCACTGCAAAGAAAAGCTTGATGGATCGCCTGGGGCATAAAAAAATGCAAGCGCCCAAAGCTTTCAGAAAATGACGACACCTCGTGACCAAATTGCCCGATGTGAATTGTGGGGCGTACACCACATGCCAATCTTCTTTGGTATTGACTCGCAATCCCCCAACAAAGAGGATGAGTTTAAACCCTCGTTCCTGGAGGCCATCGATCTTATTTCGAAAGAAGGTTTCCGAATAAGCCGGTAGCGCAGGCAGAACCAATCCAATTGTCATTTTTTTTTCGATACTCGAATTCATGAG
>JANQRV010000637.1 GCA_028284395.1 Saprospiraceae bacterium | reverse complement strand
TTCCAATATCGAATTGTTCTGGGAAGAGGATGCCGGTCCGGGGCAAACCATTATGATCAGCGCTTTACAGGAAATGTTGACAGCTCTCGGTACCAAACCCGCTGTCGGCCAATGGCGACCCAAACTTTCGAATTCTCAAATATTGGATATTGTCTATGGGATGACAGAAAACATTGTTCAAAATCCAGCTTGGGTTACCGCGAAAGTAGACGATCAGTCGATTCTGAGCAAGATTCTAAATACAACGCTAGGTGCCTTGGTTCACATTCCTCCACATCAACGTTTTAGTGCGGATACTTTTTCAAACCTGTTGCAACTCAATATCAAAGCAGTTGCTGGCAGTCCAAAGATCCTGAACAGGGTAAACTGGGGAACTGATGATGAGGAAGTCATGATTTTAGATAAGGCACTAGACCTGATTTATGCATTCTCGATCAATGAGAAGGAAGTGACGCCTTTAGGTCGCATTGAATTACTCACTGAATTGGTGCAGTTTTCTTTTGACGCAATTCTCAAAAGCAATCCCAATAAAAAAGGACTCCTACTGCTCGACCTTTTACTTTTTAAGGATACCGCTCTTGATTTCTCGAATGGCTTCAACCGGGAAATGGGCAATCAATTATTGGCATCAGCGCTAGAAATTCTGGATGCCCGCACCGAACTAGTAGTTGAAGATCACATCATCAAAAACATCATCTCAGACACCGCTCATGCGATTAGGACAAACGTCATCGACCGACAGGACTTGATACCAGAAGTCGTTCGATTGGTTTTTGCTCATACTGCTGATAACATTGACTTTGTTTTGCAAAAAAAGAATGATCGCTCCGTCAATCTATTGGTACTTGGGTTAAAAGAAACACTACAGGCCGTTGCTGCCAAACCTACAACCGGTCGGTGGAAACCACAATTTTCCAATAGCCAACTTCTCGACATTGTAGATATGGTTTCTAAGGAAATTGTCACAAACCCAGAGTGGGGTAGAAACGAAAAAATGATTTCCCAGTTAGTGGGGTCTGTCTTCACCTCCCTCGAGACCGTTCCCTCTGGAAAAGCAATCCCAAATGCGATTGTAAGAACCCTAATTCAACAAGGATTTAGGGCAGCTTCTACTCAAAAGAAACTATTACTCCCAGTTGAAATGCAATCGGGTCAAACTGGACAAATCGCCATTCAATACTCCTTGGAGCAATTCTTTATTACCATCTATGATGACAACAACAATGAACAAAAGACTTGGGAAATTGGCAATTCGGAAGTAATCTACTCTTTGGTAGACTACTTTATGACTGCGATCTCTACCGGAGCGGGTGACAAGCCAGCGCTCGATCAAGTTATTGGAAATTTTAGAAAATCATTCCAGGATTACCAACAAAATACAATTGCCAGCATAGATGAACTACTAATCACGCTGGAAGGAATGGTCTGATCATTAATAACAATTATTTTCCCACAAACTTTAAACCCTGAAAATTATGGCAAAGCCTAATTTTAGAACTTCTGTTTTGTTGCCCATGAGTTTACTCATCACCCTTGTGGTGTTAGGTGGTTGCGTCACCTTAAATCAATTAGACCAAGCACAAGATTCTTTCAACAAAGGGGCGGAACTTGAAAACCTATCTACCTTCACGTCTGAGTCTTTTACCAATTTATCACCCGATGCCTACTACAATCTCGCCTATTCCAAAGTAAAAGCAGCACTCAAGAAGGAAGCCCAACTGATGAGTGATACTTTATTGGGTAATGCTTATACGATTAAGGCCCTCTGTGAATGGAAACTAAAGCGATACAATCAAGCACGCGCATCTTCTGTAAAAGCACTCAGGCAGTTCCAAATTTATGAGGCTGCTGGCATCTACATGCATCGTGACAAGGCTGTTATGCGTGCCCTTGGAGGACTGATAGAAATTGATCAAGTCAACGATACCCTTTATCAGCATTTTAGTTCTCAAGCAGTCGATCCAATGGAGGCCAAGACGTTCTTTACTCAATTTGTACATGACCTCAAGGAAGAAAAGGTTTCTAATATTGAATCGGCCCTACAAACCATTGAGAAGGCAAAAAATGGGGTTCGACCTACTCATCAGGTTCAGGTTTATTTCATTCTGTGCCAGTTATCGGCCCTGAAGGTTTGGAGTGATGGTTTCAATTTCCTGAAGAATTCACTGGATACAGCAGAGGATTTATCAACTGAGGAGCGCAAGAATCTGCGCGATTTCATCTTTGCCGAAAGGGATGCTTACAAGATGAAGAAGGAAAAATACTTGCAATCTCTCGCCTCTAAACTTCCTCGTGGCGAAAGTAATCGAATCTATAGATTTTGGTCGGAACTGTTATAAACCTGGGAAGAAGGCGTCTTGCATGTGTCGGATCTCAGTCTTATGCTCATTGGAGATGATGGCAATAATGTCAAATCTGATCTCCCAATCGTGGCTAATCTGCTCCATGTAAATGGAAGCAGAGTGGATCAGCAGTCGTTTCTTTTTGGCGTTCACAAATGCCTCCGGAGGTCCGAAAGCATTGGTGCTTCGGGTTTTCACTTCGATAAATACCAGTACCTCCCCGTCTTTAGCTATCAAGTCAATCTCTGCTTTGCCATGACGCCAATTCTGCTCCAGGATCTGATATTGCTTTTTCTCCAGCAATTGCAACGCTAGGGTTTCCCCAATTTTACCAAGACGATTATGTGCTGCCAAGAAACAAGGTAATAAAAAAAAGGAATGCTACTTGATAACATTCCTTTTTAGCCAGAGTTTATTAAATCTTATTGTCTAAATCTGAATTTCTTTCTATAGAGTTCCTACATACATTAATAACAAAGATAATGCCAAAAAGCCCCGCCCCCTTTCCCGGGCGAGGCTTCAATGTCTGATAACCAATTGTTTTTTGGCTAATTACTTACCATTTTTTTAGTAATTACTTTACCGTTAGTCCCTAGTTGGTAAAATAAAATCCCTGATGTATTTAATTCGTTTGCCTTTACCGTGATTTGGTGACGCCCAGCCTTATAGTACCGGTTTTTTTGCATAATTACTTGTCCACCAGTGTCGAATACCTGGAAATGCACATCGCCGCTTTCTGAAATTTCAAAGGGTATTACCGTGCGTTCTCCAAAGGGATTCGGACGATTTTGGTAAACTTCAATCACCGAATCGATGGATTTTTCGGGTAAGACAATGCTCTCTTGAAATTCCAGTTCTATTCCCAATGCCTTGAAATTGCTGTCATAGGCCTCGGCAATAAGAATTCTTGAACTCATCTGCATAGACTCTTCTAGCTTCTGATTGCTGTACGCCAGAAACTTTATGCTAAACAGTACCGTTTGCTTCTCAATCATAATTGGATAGGGGTGGTGCCAACTCGTAGCAATAAACCCTTCTGAAACCTTGTTCAAGCCGAAATTTTCTCCACTCATCCCCGGAAGTTGGCCCGGAACGATTTCCACCATTTCCATTACCTCAGGATCAAAATAAAGTCCAAACTGATAGCCAAATCCCTCCAGAATATCACCGGCAGTAATATCAACGGTAATGGTCTCCCCCTCTTGCAAGTTTTGTTTTTCAATACCTAATTTCCAGGTGCGGCCAAAACTCCTTCCATTGAGAGCAGCTTTCACACTATTGGGCGCAGCCGAATAGTTGACATCTCCTACCTTTACTCCTACAAAATTGAGATCCATTTCGTCGGTCTTGAAATCTCTGATGTTCAAAGATTCCGGGAATTCATCTTTTAATGGATTTGCCGGATCGCTGAAGACGTAGTCCGCATGTACGAATCGCCAGGAACTGTTACCTCCAGGCAACTCCTTGGTGATGCTCAGTATCAATTTTCGGAGTCGCACCAGATCCAAAGTACTAATGGAACCGGATCTATCAATATCACCAGCAATGAATTTGAATGGTGAATCGAACTCTTTAACTCCTAAAATATGTTTAGTGATCAAGACTAAATCCAGAGTAGAAACCCCATTTAAGGGATCATCATTCTTGTAAGGTACGATATTGTAGTCCAGTCCATGTGGCATATCTCCCAACTCGAAATGTCCATACAAATTGGTCAGCATCTCAAAGGTTGAACCATTGTCCACTAGTATGGTCACTCCCTCAATTGTCTCTCCGGCTTCGGTTTGAATTCCCCCGGCAATCATACCTGTAGCTTCTTTATTGGGGCAGATGCGGCCAAGGTCCTGTATAAGGATAAAGGTCTCACAAAAGGCACTATTGCCTGATTGATCGGTCACCCACAACTCTACCAAATGAGATTGCCCTGCATCACTACAATCAAATATCAATCTTTCATCGGTGGGAGGGCCATCAAAGGATTCCCCTGCTGATTTTCGCCGGATGGTGTAGGTGAGATCCTCCGCTGCAGTACAGTTGTCAAAGCTGCTCTTGTTGAAAAAATTGGCCTCAACTACCGCCACTCCCTCACCATTAACCTCAGCTACATTAGCCGAAAGGCCTACAATACAAACTGGAGTTGGAGCAGTATTATCGATTACATTGATGGTCACGTCACAGGTTGCGGTATTTCCGCATCGGTCTGAAGCCGTAAAAGTGATTGTAGTGCGCCCCAGGGGATATACCCCGCTTCCATCGGCACCATTGGCCTCTGCAAACGGAGAATTGTTGGTAATTAAAACATCGGGATTACAATCCGTGGCTGTTACGAGTGGCATATTAACGATTGCCGAATCGCAGTTGCTATCAATACCAATGATGATGTTTTCCGGACATTCCATGATTGGATCTTCATTGTCTAGAATTTTGATAACCTGCACATGGTCAAATCGGCCTTCACTATTCTCATTATCCGGATCATAAGTACACCAATCGATGATGGACCAATATCTCAGTACCTTGTAGCAAGCTGGCTGCGATATATCGAATAGATCATCTTCATAGTGAACAGTTAGTCGTCCACATTTCTCATTCAGTATCACCGGTCGGTTATAGCCTTCCGGCAAATCATCGGGATCTACTGCCTCCCCACAATTGTAACTGGTAAAATTCTCAGGCCATTGAATATCTTCCACAATGTAAGGATCACCATTTATTACAGTGATTACCTGTGTACAGGAGTTGGAATTGCCTGAGTTATCTGAAGCTGTAAACGTCCGAGAAATGGTTCCCAACCCGCAGTCATCCAGATTAAAAGAATTACTGACACTGATATCATAGTTACAGTTATCCTCCACAATCGGGTCCCCGAAAATGGACAGATCAGAAATATCAACTGTACAATCGACTTCTACGTCGTCCAGGCACCTGATGGCTGGTCCAATCCGGTCTTGCACTTCGATATCTACACTACATTCCGAGAAGTAGCCGTACAAATCTCCGCCTGGGATTTCTCGGGAGGGATCAACGGCACCAGGCCCAGGGTCGATCGAATAGACCCTTAATTGTATACGAACTCGTTCGCCGACCTCGTCGCAACAGAAAGCCACTTTATCATCGTACCATTCCTGAATACCCGCAGCAGGAGAATCATCGCTATCGTAACAAGGAGCTTCGACCAATCGTTTTACTTTGTAAAACAATTCACTTGAACAATTGTCCGTACTACCTTCATCGAAAACTTCTGCATCGACTAGCGCCAATCCCGCAGATGAAATACTGACTGCCGCCTGACTACAAACGGCCGTCGGTTCTTCTTCATCGACCACCATAAGGACGGATGTACACATCGTACTATTTCCACATTCATCGATGGCAATGTATTGCACGGAGTGAACACCTACCGGCACAAAATTATGGGGCCCCAGGCCCACTGCGCCGTAGGAAGTATTGACCACAAGCGATGGTTCTCCATCGCAGTTATCGGTGATCACTGGTTCTGGAAGATTTACCGTGGCCAAACACTGACCAGCACTTGTGGTTGCATAAATTGTATCCAAGCAAGTGATGACCGGCCCGGTGTTATCCTGGATTAAGATAATCTGTAGATCATTGGTCGTTAGGCCAGTGCAGTTTTCGGTAACCCGCCAATCACGAACAATCTGAAATTCCGTCTGCCCGCATAATGCGGTAATATCATCTTGAAATGTGATCGTTAAATTGCAGAGTCCCCCATTCTCTACCAGGGAATCGGCAAAAACCGGTCGGCCGGTATTAGAGGGGTCCGTATCCGGGTCATCGCAACTAAGAAGCACATCAACGGGAAATTCCACCTCTAATAAGGATGGCCTCTCGAAGTCGAATTCCTGCACATAATCGGATACATTGCCACTTCTATCGACTGCTTGCCAAGTCCGAGTGAGCGTTCCAGCAAATCCATCCGTACAATCATTGGGTATCAATACATCCGAATAAGTGAGTATCAAATCCGTGTCGCAATTGTCCAAAACGCCAGGAAGTCCAAGTTCCGCGACACTGGTATCTGCCGTACAAGTAATGCTAAACCCCGGACTACTATCGTCAAATATTGGCGGACGGAAATCCGATATCCTTATAAAGCCGACACAGAATATTCCGGTAGCAACATCAGTTACCGTCACGCTCAATACATACGTAACATAAGAAGAGACGTCAATGCTAACGAAATCTGTTGCATCCGCAAGAATTGTACCGTGTTCATCCCGTACCGTGAGTTGTTTAGACCCCGGACAGGTTTCTTCTGCTTCAAGGATGACATCCGGGATGAGTGTAACCTCGCAGAAATCATTCACGGATACTTCAAGTGGGTTTTCTGCAGTAGTTCCATTGCACGTTAGGGTATTACATTGGGCTATCAGCGTATTAACCGCTCCCATTCCCAAAAAGCATGTCAACAGAACTATCATTTTTTGTAGGTTGCCAGACAAGCTAATGCCAGGCAACATGCTGTTATGCCTCCAACAACTGACATTAGTTTTTACGTGTTCCATTTCCGAATTATTTATTGTTAAAGAAAATTCCTATGCTCGGATCTGGATACAGTCCATACACAACCAGCGTATCACCACCATGATTGTGGTAATAACACCACTGCGCCGTCAATGCCAGAATGACAAGAGATCAAACGAAATGGCTGATCAGATCCAAAATATTGAATATTAGTACTGAGATAGATAGAAGGCTCGGCAATCGATTACCTGCACTTCTCTGGATAGTAGGGTTGAAAGAACAAAGGAATTGCTTTGGTTGGAACGGCCAATGAATTGATTTGGCCCCTGACTTAAATTGAGATTTATTGAATTTGTAATTACTGGTATTTGTGCGATTTACAAATTCTATTTTCACACACTTTATTGTAAGAAAATATCGTGCCAAAAAACACCTTTACAATTCTTTTCGCAAAATTATTCTGTTTTGCGAAGTGTCTTCTCGCGGGTCAAATCCAATAATTTGAAACCCATTCTTGATGCCAAAAAGGAGCATGTTGCGGTGGCAATTTCTTGTTTTGAACGTTACAGATTGAAACCCCATGGTCTTAACTTCGGCCTCCTGCACCCGCGCTAGCATTTTTGCCAAACCCAACCTTCGAAATTTTGGAAAAACAGCTCCCAACCAGGAATAGAAGGTATCGCTGTTGGCGTATCCAGCTTTGAAGCCGGCAATTTCCTGATCAACTTTTGCCAGTAGAATCAGCGTCTGCTTTCCTGCCGTTTTCCCATAATAATCGGCTAAGGTAAGATAAGGAGGTTGAAATTCTGGAACCTGGGGCGACAGCTGAAGTAACGTTTCGATATCTCCACGCACAATTTGTACTGGCTTTTTGCCCATTGAAGTGGAAAATAAAATGTCATCGCTCATTCGAATTCGGTTTCGGTG
The DNA here is from genome assembly GCA_028284395.1 of Saprospiraceae bacterium. GTDB lineage: Bacteria > Bacteroidota > Bacteroidia > Chitinophagales > Saprospiraceae > JANQRV01. Next base: position 154,744 of record JANQRV010000637.1, on the reverse strand, counting down.
AAAAAAGCATAATACCTCCTCGTCGAGTGGGGTCTTAGTAATCCTTATTGCGATCCCAGTAATTAATGCTGTTCACTTCCTCAAGGATAGTCAGGTAATTTTCATATCGGAGTGGACTCAAAGCCTCTTCTTCAAGAGCAGCCTTAACGGCACAGCCAGGTTCATTAATATGAAGGCAATTGCCACCAAATTTGCAATCCTCGCCCACTTTGAAAAACTCTCGAAAATTATGAGCTACATCCATTGGTTCGAGATGGTTAAAGGAAAGTGTTTTGATACCAGGAGTATCGATAATTGCTCCACCATAATCGGGAAAAAACATCTCCGCAAAGGTAGTCGTATGCTGGCCCTTACCCGAATGTTCCGAAATATTCTGGGTACGCAGCGTTAAGTTGTGGTGGAGCGTATTGACCAAAGTAGATTTTCCTACTCCGGATTGACCACTGAACAAGCAAATCTTATCCTTAAGGATGGATTTCAATTCTTCTATTCCTTCGTGTTGAGTTGCAGACACCAGATGCAGGTGATAACCGATCGGACCGTAAACGCTCTTCAGGTAATCATATATCCCCAACTCTCCTTCACCGTATACATCCTTTTTATTAAAAACGATATGAGTAGGGATATCATATGGCTCCGTCATCAGCAAAAACCGGTCGATGAAACCAGGCTTCAGGTTCGGTTCTACAATCGTTACGACGACCATTGCGAGGTCAATATTGCTGGCGAGCAAATGCAAATCGTGTTTCCTACGAGGCGATTGGCGAACCACGTAATTCTTGCGGGGTAAAATCTCCTTGATCAAGCCTAGGTTTTGATCTTTTTCCAATGTAAGCATCACATCATCTCCCACCGCTACCGGATTAGTCAGTTTTTTTCCATTAAGTCGAAATTTACCAATAATTCTGCACCGAAGTTCCTCTTCTGTTTTAGTCCTTACGAGATACCAACTTCCAGTTGACTTAATTACTTTTCCTTGTATCAATATTTCTGCCGTTTAAAAGTTTTGTTCAGCAATAAGAAGTTACAAGTTATGAAACATACGGCAATACATCGGAAGTTCCGTAAGAATGGATTGCTTTGGAAATTTCTTGCAACAGGATGGGGTCTTTCTCGATGGCGTTTCCTACGACGATCACTTCTGCTCCGGCAGCTACTGCTTTATAGGCATCTTCGCCACACCTGATACCACCACCTACGATCAGTGGTATCGACAAAGATTTGCTCACCTCTCTGATCATAGAAGGAGCAATGGGTCGGCTCGCACCACTACCTGCATCCATGTAAATCAATTGTAAGCCCAACATTTCCCCTGCTAGAGCGGTACAAACGGCAATTCCGGGTTTGTTATAAGGAATTGGAGTCGTATTACTCATGTACGTCACGGAGGTAGGAGCACCTCCATCAATTAAGATATATCCTGTAGGCAAGACCTCTAGACTACTCTTTTTTAACAATGGAGCTGCAATGACATGTTGACCAATTAACAGATCGGGGTTACGTCCCGAAATCAATGAAAGAAAAAGAATGGCATCCGCTTGAAAGCTCAGCTGGACGGGATGGCCAGGAAACAATACGGTTGGAATATCACAATACTTCTGAATCGCTTCAATACATGAATCGGTGGAATTATTGACGACCAAACTACCGCCAATAAAGAAGTAGTCTACTTGGGACCTTACTGCCAGATCCGTCAATTGTCGGATCTTTTTGAGATTTACCTTGTCCGGGTCGATGAGAACGGCAAACTGCTTTTTCCCTGTCCTTTTCGCCGATTTGAGCGCACTATCAATTTTGGTCGACTGCATGTAGTGTTGCTTTTTCAATTACATAAAAGGGAGCATGTTCCGCGGCCAAAGATAGCCGATCTATGCGGAAATATCATACAATAATAAATAGGCCTTTACTTGGTTCATAGAAGAGCTATCACCATGTAAATCGCAATTAGAGCAGGCAGGGAAAAGGAATTACAGTACTACAATTGAGCAGTTAATGGTTTCTATGGAGGAAAACATCCTCAGAACAATTATACAAAATATTGGAGGATGTTGCCAGCAAAGGTCTTATTTATTGTATTTTTATTGTCAGCCGCCCAGAATATAAATTACGAAAAAAAGGATGTGTCTTTTTCGTAAAGAGGAGGTCTAAAGTCTTAGAAATAAAAAACAATACCAATGAAATCCATTCATTTAAAATTTTATTCGAAAGTCGCGTTGGTTTTGACGTTGATGGTGATATGCTGGAGTTGTGCAGTCAACCCGGTTACCGGCAAGAAGGAATTGATGCTGATGGGAGAAGGACAGGAAAGAGCACTTGGATTGGAATCTGACCCTGGAATTATTGCCAATTTCGGTCTTTACGAAGACGATGAAATGCAGAAGTTCATAAATGAGAAGGGCAAAGAAATGGGAGCCATTTCCCATCGTCCTCACTTGGAATATCAATTTCGGATTCTGGATTCACCGGTCGTGAATGCCTTCGCCGTACCTGGGGGATTTGTTTACTTCACACGAGGTATTATGGCTCACTTTAACAATGAGGCAGAATTTGCTGGTGTTTTGGGCCATGAGATCGGTCACGTTACTGCTCGCCACTCTGCAAGTCAATACAGCAAGCAGGTTCTTGCTCAGGGAGCGCTGATGGCTGGAGTGATCGCTTCTGAAGATTTCCGCAACTATGCCGGCGTTGCCCAGCAAGGGTTGGGTCTCTTATTCCTGAAGTTTGGCCGGGATGATGAAAGCCAATCCGATCGTTTGGGTGTCGAATATTCCACCAAAATTGGATACGATGCTCATGAAATGGCGGATTTTTTCCAAACATTGAAGAGATTGAGTGCAAAGAGCGGTCAAAGCATTCCTACTTTCATGTCAACACACCCCGATCCTGCCGATCGGTACAACAATGTTCACCGGTTAGCGGAAAAATGGCAGTCGGAACCTGGCGTTAACAAGGCCAGCCTGAAGATAAATCGCAACCAGTATCTGCAAATGATCGATGGACTCGTATACGGAGAGGATCCTCGTCAAGGGTATTTTGAAAACAATATGTTCTATCATCCTGAAATGAAGTTTCAATATCCGGTCCCCACTGGCTGGCGAACGAACAACACTCCCCAACAAGTGCAGATGGCGCCAACGGATAATAAGGCACTGCTCCAACTTACTTTAGCATCCGGCAATACCCTTAGTGAAGCCGCCAACAGCTTCGTGACTCAGGGCAAGCTTCAGACAATTAACCAGCGAAATACTCGTGTCAACGGTTATACAGCCCTCGCCTTGACCAGCGAACAAATTGACGAACAAAATAACCGGGCCATTCGAATTCTCTCCTATTTCATTCAGTTCAACAACCTTATTTTGCAATTTAATGGAATGGCACTACGGGAAGATTTTCCACGCTACGAACGCTTTTTTCTGAATACGATGACGAATTTCAGAACTTTAACGGATCAATCCAAAATCAACATAGCACCTGAAAGAATTGCTATAAAGACGGTACCTTTGAACGGTACCCTTCAACAAGCATTGAGCCGTCTAAGTGTCCCATCAAATCGTCATAATGAGTTGGCCATTCTAAACGGGATGGAACTTTCTGATCGGGTTACCAAAGGAATGTTGCTGAAAACTGTAACAAAGCAACACGCCGGGAAATAGACGAACTTGTCGTTCGAGAGTAATGGAAGGGGATTGCTGTTCGTCAGCAATCCCCTTCGTATAAATTCAGACTTAGTCCTGACATTAATTTTGAGAAAGTTTATTAGATTTGCGCAAAATTTTATTTCAATGTCATCAGATTCTAAGGAAACGAAGTCTACTTTACTCGATTGGGTATTATTCTTGGTAACGACTGTGGTAATGGTATATATGATCCTCATCTTAAATCCATGGTTCTGGGTTTTGTTACCGTTCTCCACTACCTATCTAGTGAAGGCATTAGGAGCGATGTAAAGCATCAACTTATTCATCGCCAGCAGTGTAATAATCGAAAACCAATTTTGAGATCTCTGTAATCATCTGAGTAGCAGTCTCAGAATCGTCCCAGTCTTTGGTCAATACGATTAAAACATACTTTCTTCCATCCGGAAGTAATAGTAAGGCCGAATCGTGACTCGCAGTTGAAATCCAACCCGTCTTATGCGCTACTTTCACTCCTTCTGGTAAAAGCGCTGGAATTCCTTCATTGAATTTCTGATCTAGTAGTACTTCAATCATGGCATCTGACGCTTCCTGATTGACAGCATTACCTTGCCCTATCTTTTCAAAAATCGCCAGAAGGTCGAATGCAGTAGTCGTATTGTTCATGCCTTTTTCATAGGCCTTGATGTCTTCGACCCCTCGTAAAACTTGAATATCTGGAGCCCCTAGTGCTCGCATTGTTTCAGTTACTGACTTGGCTCCCAGTTTCTCGATCACAATGTTGGTAGCGAGATTACTACTGTAAATGATCATGTCGTAAACGAGATCGTATATGCTCGCCTTTTCGCCAATTTTGCCATATAGTTTCTCTTCAGAATCTTCATCAATACTCATCTGATAAGGACTCCCATCAAGAATACTTCTGAAATCATTTTTAATAACCAAAGAATCCTCCATCTTAAATTGCCCTTCCGCCGCCTGTTTGTATGCCTCTATCATCACGGGAGTTTTCATCGTACTTGCTGCATGAAAAACCTCTTTTTCATTGATGAGCAAGACCCCTTTCTCATCCATCAAGTCTTTGAAAGCAATGGCATAAGTTCCCGACGCACGATCGATCTTTTCCTCGATTGAGCGTTCAAGTTTTGCCAATGGGTCTCTGGGACTGCAAGAAATTATAAAGAGCAAAATAAGCGGTAACAAGAAGTTTTTCAAAGGCATATGTTTTGGTGTTAAAGGCCGTCTAATAATCAAGAGTTCAAAAAGAAAGATACAACGGATCACCCTAATTTTCACATACCGGGAGCAATTCCAAACACCTTTTTAATGCTTTCGCGGAGCTTTGATCAATTCTAATGCCTTTTCGAGATAGACGTCCCTATCGGCCAAGAAGTCACTAAGGGACTCTTTCAGTTCGACATTGGGGAAAATTCCTTCATCTGGTTGGGGGTTTTTGGGCGCAAAATTCATGAGCGGTATGTCGAATTCGATTTGGGAATTTGGTAAATGAACGAAGAACATCATTCCGCCATTGATTCCTTGTTTGTTACCACCAGTCTGTTCACCTATCAAAGTGGCGAGCCCGTATTTTTTGGCTTGCTTTGCGAGGAAAAAAGTCGCGGAACTATTAGCAGCATCGACCAATAAATAAGTTTGCCCTCGAAAGTGCGGTTTGAGTGGTTTTACCACCGTTACATCATTTTGCTCTTTCGCCCAAGTATAATAGCCATTCCCGAGAGGCTTTACTTTACCTCTCAAATCCTTGAAAGCCAGGTCCCAAGTTTGCACAAAAGGTGCTACTTCCGGTGGAACAACCTCATATCGTAATTTATCCGAACTATCTTCAATTCGAAGTGGTTTGGCAAGGAGATAACCAGCCAAAACCTCTCCTACGGCATCGGCTCCTCCCTCATTACCACGAATATCAATAATAAGATGTTCGATTCCTTTATCACGGATCTCAGAAAAAACATTCTTTAGATATGCTTGCCAATCCATCTCCATTTTCCAAACTACAAAGGTTCCAAGCTTTAAGTAAGCGGTCCGCTCATCGATCAATTTAAATTCCCACCATTCATCGTAAGTCTGGGGCAACGGTCCATACTTTTCGGCTATTATCGTCTTGCGTTGCTCTCTTGATATCGCCTTGACCGTAGTCGTAAAATTTTCCTTACGGTTGTGATCGTATATCTCCAATTGGTAGTTCCCCTCCACCGGAGGAATAAGTAGTGGGAAATAGACATCAAAACTTTCGTACTGCCCGATACCATGGATCTGTAAATCATTCAGTCGCTTCCCGTCATTTGTCCCATCTGCCTTGACAATCGGCATCAGATTTGCGAGGATTTCCTCAACCGCTACTCCGTTAATCGCTTTCACTTCGGCATTCTCATCTAGTCGTTTTTCTTCCGATTCATTCGTAGTCACCAACATCCGTCGTTCAATTAACCGGAAAGTAAAGGGCAACTTGTCCGATTGATTGAGAACAGCTGCTTTGACCAATTCCGATTGATTCCAAAAATTTGCGTAGGTATGTCCACACTTTATTTTACCCAGGAATTGAGAAATATAAAGGTAGGATTGTTTTATGCTTAATGTTCGACTGAACTGTGCTTCGAGTTCATCAAAGTGTACTTCCATAGTGGTAGAGTCCACATATCGATATAATCCCGGGTGTAGACTTTTCAATGCCTGTTTCAAGATTTGGAAATCCTGCTGTAATCCAGCGGGGTCGACCGTTATGTCATTAATTTCTTCCATCGTGAAGGCAAGGGTGGAATTCCACCGCTGGATCTCTAATTCATGACTCCCTTCTGTTAGTTTTAACCGACGATTGGCTCTCCCATCCAGTTCCCAATTGACGTCTCCGTGCACGAATTTGTATTCCAATTCGCTTCCACTCGGAGCAAGATCAAAGGAGACTTCGATCGTATAAATTCCATCTCCATTTTCATCAGCCATGGGAAAGGTTTCTTCCCAGGAAAGAGGAGGGATACTTCCCCGGATGCCAATATTGGATTTTTGGCCACTCAAAGAAGTCATATCCACTGAAAAACGATAAGTACAGGATTCCTTGTCTACCTGGCCCCAGGCTATGGTCAGGGACATACTCATACAGACTACTAAATACAATCGAAAAACAACGTGTTGCATCATTCTTTTTTACGCAAAACTGGTAGAAAAAAACTCTCTTATCGACTCAAAACAAATTGATACGTTCCAAATTGTCGATTTGATACGACACCTATTGCAGTGGCTCATGGCCGAGCAGAAGGGTCTTTTTGTAGGGACATAAATTCAGAGGGAGTATGATTCGTAAACTTTTTAAAGGTCCGGTTGAAAGTCGCCTTGCTGTTGAAGCCACACTCCTGAGCGATTCCCAATAGAGAAAAGTTGCTCTTCTTCTCGTCCAACATCATCTTCTTCACGGCCTCTACTCGGTATTCATTGATAAAATCATTGAAGTTTTTACCCAGGCCATTATTGATTGTCTGCGACAATTTAGATGTGCTGATATTCAACTGCTTTGCTAACTCCGAAAGGGTTAGTTCCGGTTCTAGATAGGGCTGTTGCCGCAGCATATACTCACTCAATTTCGATTGTTGGATCTCAAATTCCATCCTATCCCGACCCTCTTCATCCGACACTTTAGTGCTCCGACGGGCAGAACTCGTTCGGTTATAGAGCTTATCAAGACTGGTAAAGTAACCTTTCATACCTAACAACAAAACAACGACCGCAGAGGCCAAATGAGACCACCAACTCTGTGTCCAATGCAAATCCATGATGGATAAGTCGATGACTTCCATAATGGAATGAAAGATAAAAAGGCCGGTCCATGCGTATAGAAAATACCTTATCCAGTTCAATTCGACTTTATAAGTATTCGAGAAATACTCAACCAACTTCTTTCGATAACGAATGTAGATCTGGATACTGAAAGCATAGTAGAGTAGCTGTGAATAATATCCAAACAAGCTCAGAAATGGAGAGACATAGGCTTGGTGTATATTCTCATGAAAAGGCCCGTTTTGCACGGTCTCGATTCCTGGGGTATTGAAATCATAAACAGCCATAATCACCCTATATAATACGAACATACCGAAGGGCAGGAAGTGCAACCAGTCTTTCCGCCGAAGTTTGAAATAAGGAGTGGTAATACTTTTGACATAGAAGTAGACCAATGGGCCAATGATTAGGGTAAAATCAGTCAAAAAATAATTGACCTTTGTGGTCCGGTAAGTATCGTACCACCCCATAAACCCGATAATGTATGAGGTACAATGGTGCCCCTGCATCAACAGCAGTAATGCAAGTAGTAAATCCGCAATGTGTTTTTGTTTAAAGTAGCGCCCCAACAATAGAAAAGCAAATACATACCCCTGAAAGACTAAGATCAGCAAAGGCATGCTGAATAAATTAAAATCGGGAAAACTCAGATATACCATTTTGTGGATGATTTCTTATTCTCAGAGCTGTGACCAAATTCAATTTTACGAAAAGTAAAATGTATATACCAATAGATTGTTTAGGATTCTTGCTGAAATCGAATTCAGATGCAAGATTAGCGGGATTGTAGAACTTTACTATATTTATATTCTTATTGTCTCACTCAACTGTTTCAAACTATGAAATCAATGCCAATGGCAGTGGCTTTCCTACTCCTGTCCCTAGGAATGGAAGCTCAGATCAATGCTCGCCTTTTTCAATATCCCGACGTTTCCGACTCGTACATTGTTTTCTCCTTTGGTGGAGACATTTGGACAGTCGCTAAAGAAGGAGGGGTTGCCGCAAAACTCAGTTCCCCGAAAGGAAATGAAGTTTTTCCCCGGTTTTCTCCGGATGGGTCCATGGTTGCATTTTCGGGTAATTATGATGGCAACACAGATATTTATGTGATGCCTAGCCAAGGAGGGATACCGACTCGTGTCACTCACCATGGAATGACTGACCGACTGTTGGATTGGCACCCTGATGGCGAGTCCTTACTGTATGTTTCTACCATGGAAAGTGGAAAGCAACGCTTCTCGCAATTCTATAGCATCTCTAAGGAGGGGGGGCTCCCCCAAAAACTTCCGATGGCCTACGGCGAATTCGCCAGTTATTCGCCCGATGGCAAAAAGGTGGCATTCACCGATCGTTCCAGAATATTCCGTACCTGGAAGAGATATCGGGGTGGAACCGCTGCCGATGTGTGGATTTTTGACCTTGAATCATATGAATCCCAAAACATAACCGACAATACAGCCAACGACGAGTTACCCATGTGGGTCGGCAACAAAGTATATTACCTATCAGATCAGGGTAGTGAAGAACGCTTCAATCTCTGGGTCTACGATGTAGAATCTAAGCAGAATCGCCAGGTAACTGAATTCCAGGATTTCGACATTCACTTTCCAGCCCAGGGGCCGAAGGAAATTGTTTTCGAAGCCGGGGGAAAATTATACCTAATGGACCTGGAAACCGAAAAGTATAAGGAAGTTCAAATCAAAGTTGGCACCGACCTGATATCAATCAAACCGCGGAAGGAGAGTGTTGAAAAATACGTTCAGAACATGTCCGTTGCACCCGATGGTAATCGAGCAATAGTTGAAGCGCGTGGGGATCTGTTTTCGGTTCCAGCTTCCGATGGCTTCATTCAGAATGTGACTCGTTCTTCGGGCGTTGCCGAAAGATTCCCTTCCTGGTCACCCAATGGTCGGTATATAGCCTTTTGGAGTGACCAATCAGGGAACTACGAACTGACTATACGAGACCTGCAAGAAGGTGCCAAAGAAAAGAAATTAACCTCCCTAGGACCCGGTTTTCGTTACCACCTATTCTGGGCTCCAGACAGCAAAAAATTGACATTTGTAGATCAGACCATGACCATTTGGGTCTACCATATTGACCAGAATATCATGGAAAAAGTTGATCAAGACCTGGCTTTGTTTGAGGGAGGACTAAGAAATTGGCGTCCAAGCTGGTCGTCCGATAGTCGTTGGCTTGCTTATGGCAGAACCATGGACAACAACAACAATGCGGTATTCATTTACAGTGTCGACAATAAGAAATCTATTCAGGCTACCTCCGGTTTTTATTCGGATATTAACCCTACTTTTGATACCAAAGGTGACTTTCTATATCTCGTTACCAATCGTTCTTTCAAACCCGTTTACAGCGATTTTGACAATTCCTGGACTTATCCCAATGCGACTCAGTTGGCGGTTATTCCGTTAAGAGATGATGTACCTTCGCCTCTGACAGCTAAGAATGATACGGTGGCCATCAATTTGGAAACGGAAATAAAGGACGACTCTGAGGACAAAGAGGACGAAAAGGACAGTGACACAAAGCGGGTCGAAATTGATTTCGATAACTTCGAACGTAGAATTGTCGTCCTACCTCCGAAAGCTGGAAATATGGGCAGAATATCAGCGGCTGCCGACAAAATAATTTTCCAGAGATTTTCCAACTCAGGGTCTGGAGAATCCAAGAATGAGCTGAAGTATTTCGACCTGAAGGAAAGGGAAGAGAAAACCATCATTAAAGATATTCGCGGTTATGAATTGAGTGCTGACCAAAAGAAAATACTGGTACGCCAAAATCAAAAATATGCCATCATAGATATGGCAGCGGATCAAAAAGTAAAGAAATCGTTGTCGCTGCAGGAAATGGAGATGACCATTAATCCGCGAGAAGAATGGAAGCAGATCTTTACCGATGCATGGCGATTTCAACGAGATTTCTTTTACGACACAGAAATGCATGGGCTCGATTGGAACAGTGTGTATGAACAATACGCGCCCCTCATTGACCACGCCATGAATCGGAATGACCTAAATTTTATCATCGGCGAAATGATTGGTGAACTTAATGCTTCTCACACTTACCGCGGTGGTGGAGACCAGGAAAGTCCCGAAAGGAAAAACGTCGGATATCTTGGAGTGGACTGGGCAAAAGACAATGACTATTTCCAGGTCAAATCCATCATTCGGGGAGCAGAGTGGGACAATGAGATTCGCTCGCCATTAGACGAACCGGGTATCGCGGTTAAAGAAGGCGATTACATCCTGGCTGTCAATGGTGTAGCCTTGAATGACTTCATGGATCCATGGTCTGCTTTTGAGGGATTAGCCGGTAAAACTGTCCAACTGACCGTCAACGATAAGCCCTCTTGGGAAGGAGCTAAAACATACGTCGTCAAAACCCTTAGATCGGAAACAAGGTTGCGGAACTTGGCCTGGATCGAGTCCAATCGAAAAAAAGTAGAAGAAGCTTCCGATGGAAAAATTGGATATATATACGTGCCCAGTACTGGGATCGGCGGACAGAACGAGCTGGTACGGCAATTTTACGGGCAGTGGAACAAAGAAGGAATAATTGTAGATGAAAGGTTTAATAATGGCGGTCAAATACCAGATCGCTTCATCGAATTACTCAATCGAAAGCCACTTGCCTATTGGAAGGTCCGCGACGGCAAAAACTGGCAGTGGCCCCCAGTTGGGCACTTCGGTTCTATGGCCATGTTGATCAATGGATGGGCAGGCTCTGGAGGAGATGCTTTTCCCGACTATTTCAAAAAGGCAGGACTGGGTCCGTTGATTGGAGGAAGGACCTGGGGAGGCTTGATCGGTATCTCAGGAGCCCCGACGTTGATCGACGGCGGGACAGTAACGGTACCCACCTTTAGAATGTACAATCCCGATGGTACCTGGTTTAAGGAAGGACATGGTGTAGACCCCGACATCGAAGTAAAAGAAGACCCGACGCTGTTGGCAAAAGGAAGGGATACCCAATTGGAAAAAGCAATCGAAGTAGTCTTAAAACAAATTGAGGAAAAAGGCCCCATTCACCCGGACGTACCGGCAAATGAGAATCGAGCTAATCAGAAGCGCATTAAACCTTAGCAGGCTTCTTCGTTCAGGACTGGCAATTTTTTTTGAAATTTGCCAGTCCTATCTTTCCTTCTGAAGCCCTCATAACTCCAATTCCAAACTTAGCGGACAGTGATCCGAACCGTGGATATCATCCAGAATATCTGCTACCTTGACCATTGGCATAAAGGATTCGGTAACCAAAAAGTAATCGATTCTCCAGCCAACATTGCGTTCCCTGGCTTTAAACCGCTGGTTCCAAAATGTATACGCGACCTTTTCGGGATGAAGGGTTCGGAAGGAATCCTTTAGGCCAATTGACAACAATGCTTCAAATCCATCGATTTCTTTTTGTGTGTAACCGGAAGTCTTATTGTAATTCTGCTTTGGCCGAGCCAGATCAATGGCCTGGTGCGCTACATTAAAATCTCCGGTCACAATCAGTGGCTTCTCTTTTTGCAAGTCAGCCAGATACTTCTTAAAAGCTTGATCCCACTCGGAACGATAATCCAACCTTTTAAGACCGCTACCGCTATTGGGTACGTAGACATTAACCAGATTGAAAGCTTCAAATTCGGTGTGCGTTACCCGTCCTTCCGAATCATGCTCTGCAATACCAATATCGACGGTATGACGAATGGGGTCTACTTTGGAGAGAATTGCCGTTCCGGAGTATCCTTTTTTTTCTGCAGAGTTTGAAACCAAGTGATAATCCTTAATATCTTTCAAAGCTTCCGCTACTTGGTCATCCTGTGCTTTGGTTTCCTGTAAGCAAAAGACATCGGCGTCGATCTCCGTAAATTTTTCTAAAAAACCCTTCTTCACAGAGGCTCGGATTCCATTTACATTCCAGGATATTAACTTCATAATCAACAATTTTTGTAGTACCGTATGGAGTCAGATTTGCAAATATTAATCAAACTGCCTAACTTGGTTAAGTTGAAATAGTGGATTCATCCAAAACCACCTAACAACCCCGTATTAATGACGCTTTCTGACCTATCCAAACAATTAGATGATTTGATCGCCAATGATCAACTTCAAGATGCCTTGAAGCTACTAAAAAATTTTAGTTCCTCCGCCTCAGAACTCAATATCTCCGCTACCGTCCAAGACGCTATTACCGATTTAATCCGCAATACCCAGGGTCAACTGAATGGGCTCGAACGAGACCAAAACTTGGGTGTGCTGAAGGGAGAAGACTATAGAGTCGGTATGAATACCATTCGACAAACCGTTCAGCGGATTCAGGATATGATTGACGAACTAGCACAAGGTAAAACTCCCGACATTCTTGCTAAATCCGCAGCAGCACCTCCTAGTCGTCCACAGGTCGTCGCAGTTCCTACATCCGGGACCGATAACTTTTTAAAATTCCTAATTCTCGGTTTCGCCGGCATTTGTGGCATTGCTTTTATTGTTTTTCTCTTTATGGGAGACATGCTTCAAGGAGCGGCTCTTTCCTTTACGGGGGTGGCGGGTTCTATCTATGGTTATATGCGATTCAGAATAATGGAGACAACTTTGCGTTTTGTAAACAGCGCTCCCGAACAATTGGACAGCGCAGCACTCTCGGCTGCACTCAATAAAAACATTCTCAACGTCGGTAAATAGAAATCCTATGCCCAACACAGAAGACATCATCCAGCAGATTGAAAAATATCGCAAGCAATCTCTCTACTATATGATCGCCCTCATTCTGGGCGTCGGTATTTCGATACTTTTGTATCTACAATTGCAGAATAAGAAACAAGAATTAGAATCGACCCAGGCTGCATTGCAAGAGACCTTAAATGATTTAGGCGTTTCGGAGAATAATAATGCCGAATTGCAGGAAACAATCGCGGATCTGAAGAAACTCAATGAAGACCTCAAGTCGTTTGGTAAGGACCACTGGCCCAATGAGAACTTAAATGCCCGGCAAGTAATTAAAAAATTACACAATGAAACAGAGCAGAGAAGAAAAAGACCAACTGCGAAGAAGACTCGATCAGCTCTTATCCAAGAGCTTTTTTCGACAAATGAAAATGTAAGGAAAGAAGCTACCGATGATCTGCTAAAATACTATCAGAATGAACCCAACCTGATCAGTGGCTTGCTTCAGGCGACTAAAGGAAAAATAAACTTGGATAATCGGAATTCTATTTACCAAATTTTATACATTCTCGAAAACCTGGACAATGAGAGTTTGGCCGGGAACAAGGTCATTATTGCCAAGTTCTTAAAGGCAGCCGAGTCGGCAAACTTGATCGGCAACCAATCCTCTCCGAGAGTACAAGGCATCCGAAGCCGGATGCAAGCCGGATGACATCAGTCGCTTACTAAAGTAAGCACTTCCTTAGCCATTTAGCTAGAGCTATACCTTCGGTCGGGCCAGGTCCAGCAAGAAAATAGCCTCCTCAGATAAATTTTACAATTCAATTTGATCTCCTGCTTAACTTTTAGCAAAAAAATGTGCTTCCCGTTTGTCAGGATCATCAATTAGGACAAAAAAAGACTTCAGATAATCCACCATACTGTCTCGAATCGGTTTTTCCAGCAATGGAAAGTCTTGACAGGTCTTGATAATGTCTTCCTCTCGCTCTTTAAAAAAGGCCAAAGTCTCAGAAAGTTTTTCCCGATCCTTACTACGGTTCTGAAAGAATCGCTCGGTAACGGATTTAATTGGCAAAGTAGCGTAAGGCCTAGCATAAGGCGAATTGACGAGACCTGCCATATCAAAGTCATAGGGAATCGGAATGGTCCCCCCTGACTCCTTGGACTGCAGTACCTTCACATTGTGTCGCTCATTTAAATTCCAATCCGTATTACCGATCATGTATTGAAAGACCACCAGCTTTAGGTATTCTTCCATGGAAATACGTTGTAGTCTTTTCTCCTTGTTTTCATTTAAAAAACAGTTTTTCCTACTGGCTAATTGGTCATGGTGTTCAATAAAAAAAGCATACCGATTTGAGGTTCCGAACGAGCCCGGGTCTTCAGCACCATAGTCTATGGAGGCAAGTTGTACACGCAGCGCCTGTCCCGAGATCAAGCTGTATAATTTGTAAACAAGGTATTCCTTTAAGACAAACTGATCATCATCATTGCAATGTGTCACCAGCTTGAGCAAATTGGTTTCTGGGCACAAGCCTTTCTTTTTTAAATCTTTCTTTTTGAATTTCACCTTAAGCGGAGGAAATTCACAATAAGTCCTCCGCGACGCACCTCGGACCTTTACTTTGGTATCAAATTTGGTTTCCATACCAGCTCCTTCCCTCCAAGTTAAGGTAGCTCCCTGGTATTCATCGGCTTGTCGATCCCCGACCAATTGATCGATTTCAGTATTGAGATGCAATTGAACAGGCCTATCTCCGTAAGTTGACATATGGTCAAATACGGTAGGCATAACACTTACACTTGTTGGAAAAGCGAGCTTAAAAAGTAAAAATAGAATTACAGCCGAAACGGCAAAAAGAAAGGACTTTCTCCCTTTTTGGAGTTTTGAAAATGGGTTCATCGGTGTCGAGGTTTATCGTTTGAATCAGTTGCCTCTGTTAAATTTTCAAATTTTCATAGAAGCAAAGCTTAAAGTTATGTTAAATTCCATTACATCGCAACCCTTTGTTTCCCCAGGGAGCTTAATGTATAAGTCACACAATGCCTATACATTCCGTTTGAATATGGTACTTCAGTGCAACAACTACAATAGGTTAAGGCCGCTGAAAAATTTTTTATTTCCGGGTTCAGCAACTATTTTTGTCCTCATTCCTTTAACCAAAACAAGAATAATTATGGGAAGAAAACTAAACTTGCTAGTAACAATAATCGCTTTTTTAGGTTTTTCAGTATTTTCTTATGCTCAGGATGAAGCATCTGCTACATCTCTTTACAATAGCGGATTAGCGAAATTGAAAGCAAAAGAATATACAGAAGCGTTGGGACTCCTAGAACAATCCATGGAAAAAGCTGACCCGGAAAAAGATGAAAAAGTCTTGAAATTGGCCAAAAGGAATAGTGCCTTTGCTTGTTATTACATTGGTAACCAACTGCGGAAAGAAAAGAAATTCGACGAGGCATTGAACACCTATTCAAAAGGGATAGACTATTCTAAAGCCGTTTACTCCAATTTCATTGGTCGGGCTCAAGCTCTGGAAGGGAAAGGGGAAAAAGCAGATGCGGTAAAAGCTTATCTTACAGCGGCAGAAATGACTAAAACTGCTGGCAAAGAAGAAAGAGCGGTCAAACTCCTTAGTAAAGCCGAAAATTTTGCTGGTGTTGCATACGGTAAGAAAAAGTATGATGAGGCAATTGCAACCGGACAGGTATACCTTGAACTCGGAAGCCCCTCTGCTAATGTCCATTATTACGTAGCTCAGGCTTTATTGAAAAAAGGAAAGAAACAAGAAGCACTGGAACACGCTAATAAAGCATTGGAAAATGCTGGAGAAGATGCTGACAAGAGCAAATTTTACTTTGGACAGGCAGAGATTCTAGAATCTCTCGGGCAGAAAGCGAAGGCTGTAGAAGCCTACAAAATGGTGAAAGATCAGAAATATGGCGAACGTGCCAAGTACAAAGTTGATCAATTGAGCGGCAAGTAATCTTCTACCACCCCCATCCATCATTTCTTTGTGATTTACGGATTCTCCACAGTCCGTAAATCACTTCTATATCTCCCTCTGTTCATTTCTCATTTATTCTAATATTCTCCGGCAATACCCTCTATGTCCTGTAGAGGCTCCAATCTTATACTTACAATAGTTTCCATCATACGTACCTTCTCCGGAATAATTCAAGACCTTAACACATTTTAATATTTTATATTGCAAAAAATAAAATGTTTGGTATGGAAATTGCATTCCTTACAACAAATCCATTAATGTAAGCGATCTAAAAACAAATTTACGATGAAATCTTTTTGCTTGTATTTTCCCGTTTTATTGACTTCTTTCTTCTTGTTGTCAACCTCTTCTGTTTTTGGCGGCATCTTAATTCTGAACGGTCTTTCACATATTCATGAAGGGCAGGAAGGCCAAACCCTAAAAGGCCAGATTGTGGTGCGAAATGCCCAGTCGACCGAACAAGATGTCAAGTTGTACCTACGCGATTATTACTTCAATGCAAACGGAGAATCTTTTTTTCCGGAAATTGCAACACAACCACGTTCCAATGCCAAGTGGATCGATGTAAGCGAGACCTATGTCACGTTAAACCCCATGGAAGAAAGAACCATTGATTATGAAATAAGCATCCCTAATGGTGTCGAGATGGATGGAACATTCTGGAGCGTCATTCTTGTGGAAGGAATCGTACCTCCTGATCCCAATATGATTGAAAGAGGACTACAGGTCAACACAGTCATGCGGTATGCGGTACAAGTTGTCACCAACTTAGGAGAAACTGGTAGTAAGGAACTCCAATTTACTAATTATGATGTCGAGAAGAAAGAGGATGCAACCAGCTTGCTTATCGAAGTTGAAAATACCGGGGAACGCCTCTTGATTCCTGAATTGCAGGTAGAACTATACGACGCATCAGGATCAAAGATTGGCATTTACAATGGAGGAAAAAAGAAGCTTTACCCAAATACTTCTCAGAAATTCGCCATTCCCATTCAAGATATCCCAGAAGGTACTTATCAGGCGCTGGTCTTGGCGGATAGTCCAGATGCAGATATTTTTGGCGCCAATCTGACCGTGGAATTAGAGTAGAAGTTCAACCCCAAACAAAAAGACATGAGAAAGCCAGTCCTAACCCTAATTATGTGGTTACTATTGGGCATGGCCGGAGGATATACTCAAGTACAGGTTTCTCCGGTTGATCCGGAAAATGCGGAATTGATGCCCGGAGAAATCAAGACCATAGTCATCAACGTTGTCAGCCAAAGTGAAAAAGATCAGAGCATATCAGCGGAAATCCTGATGCCGAAGAACTGGCAAACAGTGAATATGCCGAAAGAATTCAGCCTGCCAAGTAACAAATCCAAGGTTTTATTAATCAGCATTGTTCCACACAAGTACGCGGCTAATCAGAATTATTCGTTGACGCTAAAATTAAAAGACAAAGTCGACGGCACCCCCCTGGGAGAATGGCCCTTAACCATTGGTGTGAAGGAGTTTACTTCCATTAATGTGCGGGCTACCTCCGTGCCGGACTATGTCTTAGCCGGCACATCGATTACTACGCAATTCATTGTTGAAAATTCCGGGAATTCTACACAAAAGCTGCAATTAGAAGGTAAGAATTGCTCCTTATCTGATAAAGTAGATCAACAGTTGGAAATTGAACCAGGTAAATCAAAAACAGTTTCGGTCCTGGTACAAACCTCCGAAAACCTCGGTAAGATCAGTAGAATGAGTTTTCGGTTGGACGCACTTATCGGCCCGGAAGACAATATAGCAACGGCATACCAACACCTCAATGTCTACCCCACAAAAAACCTTGAGAAAGACAATACTTTCCGCCTTCCAGGACATCTCAGCCTTTCCTATGTAGGAAGGAAGACGCCAAACGGTGAGTTTCAGTATGGAATACAGGGCGAATTTTCCCTACGAGGCAACATCGACCGAAATGGTAAGCATCACGTCGAAATACTGATGCGAGGGCCGGATCAATTCAATATCTCGGGCTTGGGCCAGTTTGCTGAATACAGCCTTCGTTATCAAAACGAAAAATTGGATATGCGATTGGGAGATCAGTCGTTCTATTTAACTCCACTTACGGAAAACGCACGATTTGGGAGGGGCATCAATTTATATGCAGAAACAAAAAAAATCGATGTGGGCGGTTTCTTTCTGAAGCCAAGATTTTATACGGATCTTCAGCATGAATTTGGAACATTCATGAAATACCACTTTGGGAAAAAGCACTTTCTTCAACTAAATTATTTGAACAAGCAATTACCGGAAGAAACTGGAGTGGAACATTTGGTGAGCCTCTCTACCAAAGTTACGCCTCTCAAAGAAACCATCTTTAACGGAGAATTGAGTTACGGAAGGGATGCTCGAGGGACATTAGGCCGAAGCGCACTTGTACAATTGGAAAGCAATCTGCTCAAGAATATCAATTTTTTTGGGCAGGTACTTTGGGCCGACCCGGATTTTCCTGGTTACTTCCGTAATTCTTTAAATATGAGTGGACGGCTTTTTTATCGGCCATCCGAGAAACTTGACTTTTCAATTCAGGTCCAAAAAGATGATCAAAATGCCGCTTTGGATACTCTTTTTGGCGTAGCGCCAGCCATCAACCGGAAAAGCGTGGGGATCGGTTATCGAGTCAATAAGAGCTCAAGATTCTTAGCTCAGTTTAGAATTATGGAGAGTCAAGATAAAATGCCAGATGAGCGATTTCACATCGAAAACAGGTCGGCCCGGATCAATTGGAATTACAGAAAATCCAGATGGAATTTTTCCTTGTCGGGAGAATGGGGAGAAGGACGCAACTTCAAAATCCTGCCGGAAGTCAAGCAATCGCAAACCATTCGCGGCAGCTTCACCGGGGGATACCGGCCCTCTAAATTTATTCAATTCAGTCTATTGTTTCAGTATGCCAATCAAGACTTCTATCTTCTCGATGGAACGCAACAACTGATCTATGGGGCAAGTGCCTCAACCAGTCTGAATTCTGGTACCGATTTGAGGTTTCATATTCAAAACAGCTATCTTATCAGTGAATACTTCCGCGATCGTGACTTATTCAGTATACAGATCCGCCAAAAAATCAACAAATACCATTACTTTGACATCACGGGGCGTTACGCTTTGCTCAGAAGAACAGTAAATTCGAGAGACCTTGCTTTTTCAGCCCGATACGTATGGCAGTTTGGTATTCCACTCGAAAAAGTAGAAAGAGGCCAGACCATTATGGGACAGGTAACTGGAACGAAAGGTCAATCCCTCAAAGGGATCATCTTCTACCTGAACGGCCAAGTCGCCATTACCGATAAGGAAGGACAGTTTAAATTTGAAGGCATAAAGCCAGGGCAATACCCTCTACTGATCGATAATAAATCCATTGGCATCCACCAAATCACTGACCAAAAGATGCCATTAACAGTAGATGTACGACCCGAACAGACATCGCATATCAACATTGGCATTACCGAAGGTGTAGGCATCGCTGGTCGGGTCGTCATCAAGGAAGATAACTCCCCAGGCCCTAATCTGGCCTCTAAAACCAATGAGCTCGGAATTGCCTTAATCGAAATCCAAAGAGAAGAGCAAATTATTCGCCAGGTTACCGACGGCCTTGGTAGATTCGACTTCAGCAATTTACAGCCGGGTACCTGGACGGTCAAACTACTACATGGAGAAATCGGCAAGCGATTTACTCTGAAAGAATCTAAAGTTACCTTAGAACTGTTACCTGGCGATAAAGAAGAGGTCATTATAGAATTGATTCCGAAGCGAAGAAACATCAAGTTCTCCAATTTCATGAGCATCAAGAAAAATGATTAAATACATACGTCATATCGAAGTGGGCGTTAGGGGAGGTTATGTTCAAAGCGATTGGCTGCTATTATTGGCATTTTTCTTTAGCTGTTGCCAGATGACGGCACAGGCCGATGCCTCCCTAGAGATACCGGAGTTGTCGATCATGGACATTGAACCCGATAACACAGCTATTTCGCTCGCATTTTCCTCGCCCGTTGAAGCGGGAGAAGCCCTGGCAATTACCGATTCAGGTGTTGATGACTCAAAATGGCTCAATTATAGTTGTAGCCTTGCCGACCGGTCCACTAGCCGCAGTATTTCAGCGCAAATCACTTCCGGGTCGATCCCTCCCGGTATCAAACTATTTTTGGAAGCCTCTTCTTATACGGGAAGCGGAAAAGGAGAGACCGGCCGGTCGACTGGTCGAGTTTTGCTTGGTAACACTCCCAAAGTATTGGTATACGGCATCCGAGGTGGGTACACAGGGGATGGCACCCAAAATGGTCATCAACTTATCTATTCGATTGCTCTCAGCGAAAGTTACGATTTTGACTTCTCAGGAAATAATACCATTCAGGTCACTTTCACGATCACTGATTGATCAGCAGCTAAAACTCTGACACTCTGGACAACGCCAAATCATCATTAAAACTACCATGTCATGAAGTTGTCCAGACTATTTCTAAGCTTAATCGCGCTATTTCTAATAAAGGTTCCACTCTCCGCTCAAACCTGTAACATTGACTCTGATGCCAGTATTGATTTTCAATACCATAGATTGAGCATATCTGAAGCAGGAACTGATTTTACCAGTACTTTAGAAACGGAGGAGGACGATCTCAAGCTCAGTGTTTACTTTTACAATAGATATGGATATATCTATAACTACGGGGGAAGTTGGCGGGTACAAGTCAAGAGAATCGATTATGGCTGGCCGCAGGATTTTAAATTATCCGTAAGGAGAACGGATCAAGGGGAGACTTACTATCGCCCTCTTAGTGGTGGACTGTCTTACATGGAAGTATCAAAAAACAATCGCGTCTTTTTGGAAGGGCGTGGGTACCATATGAAGATCCCACTACAATTCAAGGTCGAAAATTTATCGGTAACGATCCCTTCCGGCTTTTATTGCACTTTTGTAATCTTTACCCTGATGGACAATTAATCTTATTCCTGTCAAGGCATGGTCGTACCATCAGATTCATGCCTTGACAGGAAATAATACCTTGGTCTATCCAGCAGAAATATTCATTGGCACCGCCAAATTGCCCCATTGCAAGATCACCTCGTCACCTTCAACGATAAACTCCATGGTCTCCGATGTGGTTCCAATTTCCTTCGGCTTCACCTCGACCCGCAATACATCATCAGCCTCACTATAACTTCCGCTACCCCATTGTTGGTAATTCTTATTAAAAATAATAGTCCACTTATCGGATTCCGGTATTGTAAAGAATCCATATTTCCCAGCGGGCAATGAACCTCCACCGACCTGGACATCCTGTTGGGTTTCGAAAGAAGTAGCTTCATTTGCTCCGGTACGCCAAACTTTACCAAAAGGGACTAACCCTCCCCAAAGCTCACGCCCCTTCACCGATGGAGATCCGTAGGTAATCGTAATGTCTGCATTGCCTGCTTTCCCTTTCATTTCTTTCAAGGGACTGGCAATACCGTCTTTTAACACGGTAGTTTGATAACTGCCGTTGGCAAGATCTACCGGCGCCGGAGTGGCCATTGGTTCCTCCTGTTTTTCTGTTGTAGTTTCTTCTGTTGGTGTCTCCACCTCCTCCGATGCCGTATCAGATGTAGATTGGTTAGCGGTACATCCAAATCCAAAAAGGATAGAAGTAAGTAAAAATCCTAATAAGAGATTCCTCATCATTTAATTTATTTAATTGGTAAGTAAGTAGCCTTACATAGGCTTTAGAAGCGGTTTTATCCAATAAAGGTAAGAATAATTCTTCCGCCCTTCTTTCCTTTTAGTCAAAAAAGGCATACCTTTGAATAAAATTAACCAACAGGTTAAACCATTTAGACAAATTCATAATATTGAGTACCGAAGAAAAAATCATCCAGGCCGCGGAGAAAGTTTTCTTGCGAGACGGTTATGACGGAGCCCGAATGAAGGTGATTGCTGAGGAAGCGGGTCTCAACAAAGCCCTTCTGCACTATTATTTCAGAAGCAAGGAAAACCTCTTTGAGAAAATTGCCAAAGCCAAGATGCAGGAATTTCTTCCAACCCTAGGTGCCGTTTTGTTCACAGACATTTCCTTGATCGAAAAGCTGGAGCACTTCATTGATCGCTACCTCGACCTTCTTTCTCAAAACCCGTACATGCCACTATTTCTTATTAATACAGTCCATAAAGACCCCGATTTCATCAGGAATCTTCCCAAAGAATTCCTGCAAGGGTTTCTCGGTTACTTCAAGTTGGAAATTAACAAGGGAAATATTCGAAATATCGATCCCAGACAATTTATTCTCTCTTTAATTGCAATGTGCATTTTTCCATTTGTTGCAAAACCAATTGCCAAACACATGTTCGACATGGAGGAAGGACAATACCAGCAATTCCTAGAGGACCGAAGAGGAGAGCTCAAAACCTATGTTCGGACTTTGCTAAGTAATTAATTTTTTTGCTCAAAATTTAACCTTTTAGTTAAACCTTATGGTTATGAAAAATAAATTCTTCCCTTATATCTTATTGTTTTGGGCTCAAGTCAGTACTTCACAAGACGCTATTTCTCTTGAAAACTGCATCGAATGGGCCCAAAACAATAGTCCTAAGAAAGAACAGTTACAACTTATCAACAAAGAGTTCCAAACGAATGAAAAGATACTCTCTCGCAACTACTTGCCTTCGAGTGCAATCAACGCAAAAGCAACCTGGCAAAGCGATGTTATTAATTTACCGATCGAACTACCCGGCGTAGAGATTCCAACTCCCAACCAAGATCAGTATCAATTGTCGTTAGATATCAACCAGTCTATCTGGGATGGCGGGAGGACCAATGCTCAAAAAACGCTCGTTAAAGCCAACAGCCTCCTTCAATCCCAAAAGGCCATTGTAGAACTCTACCAATTGGAGGAACAAGTTGGTCAATTTTACTTCGCCGCTTTATTGGCAGAGAAATTGCTGACCCAGGCAATTCTGCTAAAAGACAATCTAATCAACAGAATCGCACAGGTACAAGCTGGAATAGCAAGTGGAACAGCTATCAGATCCAACCTTCAACGCCTCGAAGCAAGTTTACTAGAGGCTGAGCAGCGGATCATTGAGACCACCCAGCAAAAAGCATCTTCTTTGGCCAGTCTTCATCTCTTGACCGGAAAAAGCTTCTCGTCTTCTGTCCATCTACAAACACCAACTTTAGCGCAAAAAGAAAACAGAGAGATCAGTCGGCCCGAACTCCAACTGATCGACGCCCAGAGAAATGTCATCTTAGCAAACGAGGACATCATCAAAGCCAACGCAGCACCCAAAATCGGCGCATTTGCTCAAATCGGCTATGGTCAGCCGGGTCTAAACTTTCTGGCACAGGATTTCAACTCCTTCCAGATAGTCGGTGCTCAGATGCAAATCCCCATCAGCAACCTCTATACGCAAAAGATCAGTTTAGAAAAACAACAACTGAGTATCCGCAGCCAGATCGTAGACAAGGATAAGGAGCTTTTTCTTCTACAAAATCAAGTTCAACAAACTTCTCGGCAACAGAAAATTGAGCGACTCAAAGCACTTTTGGAAACCGACCGTAAAGTAGTTGCTCTTAGGGAGGACATCAGTGCTGTTGCCTCCGCACAACTTGAAAATGGCATAATTACCAGTGTTGACTATTTGGAAGAAGTCAATCGGGAAGATCGAGCTAAACAGCAACTAATTCTGCATGAAATCGAATTACTGAAAGCCGTCTTCGAATGGAATCACATCATCGGAAAATAAATAACAGCACGATCAATTCATCTGAAAAAATTGCTAATTGTGAAAAAGATATTTCCTTCAACAGCTATTACCATTATTTACTTCTTGATCGGTTGCCAACCGACTGAGAACAGCTTTGACGCCAGTGGCATTTTCGAAGCCGATGAAATCATTGTCTCGGCTGAGACAGCGGGCAAACTGCTACAATTCGATATTAGCGAAGGCAAACAATTAAAAGCCGGACAAATCATCGGCACGGTGGATTGCCGGGGATTGGCCCTTAAAAAAGCACAAGCACAAGCATCTATTAGTGCCCTGAGTGATAAAAAAGCAGAAGCCGGACCACAGGTTGACATTCTCGATCAACAGCTACTTAGTCAGCAATTGCAGGTAGCAACCTTAGAAGAACAGGTTAGAGTATTGCAAAAAGAACAAGAGAGAATCGAAAAATTAGTTAAGGCTGAAGCGGTTCCGGTGAAACAATTGGACGATATAGAGGGTCAAATCGATATCTTGGAGAAACAGATCTCAGCAGCCAAAAGTCAGGAGGGAATCATCCAACAACAGATTCGTTCACAGCAAAGAGCAGTAAACATACAAAATCGCGGAATTCTAAGCGAGGTCGGACCAATGGAGCTCCAAGTTGCGCAATTGGAAGACCAACTTCGCAAGTGTACACTGCAGAATCCGATCGACGGTACGGTATTACTCAAATACGCAGAAGCCAATGAACTGGCCGCACCGGGGAAAGCTTTATACAAGATCGCTAATCTGGACAGCCTCACTTTACGGGCTTATATTTCAGGAAGTCAATTATCTGCCATTCGCCTTAATCAGCAGGTACAAGTTCTAGTGGACGACAGTAATGGGAGTTATAGAAAGTTAAATGGACGTATTTCCTGGATCTCAGACAAGGCTGAATTCACTCCCAAAACGATACAAACAAAGGAAGAAAGGACCAATCTCGTTTACGCCAGCAAAATTGAAGTTAAAAACGACGGTTATTTAAAAATCGGCATGTATGGGGAAGTCCTTTTTCAAGCTCAAAATTCCGAAAATGAATAATGTATCCATCCAAAGCATTACAAAAACCTATGACAATGGGCAAACTTCCGCCCTGGACCAAGTCTCCATAGAAGTTCAGGCTGGCGAGCTCTTCGGCCTCATTGGCCCGGATGGTGCGGGCAAAACCTCGTTATTCAGGATTTTAACTACGCTGCTTGTACCTGACCAAGGAAGTGCTGCTGTCTGCGGTTATGATGTCGTCGAAGACTTCTGGAAAATCAGGAGCATTGTGGGGTACATGCCCGGTAAGTTTTCACTGTATCAGGATCTGAGTGTGTCCGAAAACCTCCAGTTTTTTGCCACCATCTTCAAAACCACTTTGGAGAAGAATTATGATTTGATCCACGACATATACGTACAACTCGAGCCATTCAAAGACAGACCTGCCGGTAAACTATCCGGAGGGATGAAACAAAAACTAGCCTTATGTTGTGCTCTGATCCACCAGCCTCAAGTTCTCTTTCTAGATGAACCCACCACTGGAGTAGATCCCGTATCCAGGAGAGAGTTCTGGAATATGCTGAAAGTACTGAAGGCAAAAGGCATTACCATTTTCGTTTCCACCCCGTATATGGATGAGGCCAATCAGTGTGACCGAATTGCATTGATCCAAAATGGTCAAGTTCTGGACATCGACACACTAGAAGGCATCATTGGAAAAAACCGGCATCCGGTATACGAAGTCGTAGGAGCCCACAATTTCGATCTTCTAAGGAAACTCCGAGCTTATCCAGCTACTGAACGTTGTTTCGCTTTTGGCGATAGTCTTCACCTCACGCTGCAAAACGGTACAAAAGGAGAAGGTCAACTGAGGCAATACTTAGACAGCGAAGGACTTTCTGATACTACCTTGTTACTGATCGAACCCAATATCGAAGATATTTTCATTCACCTCATGGAAAAAAACAGGAGTACATGAACAAGGACACCATGATTGAGGCCATTGACCTCACCAAAAAATTCGGTGAATTTACAGCTGTCGACAAAGTTTCGTTTTCGGTTGGCAAAGGCGAGATTTTTGGGTTCCTGGGTGCGAATGGTGCAGGAAAAACAACTGCGATGCGGATGTTGTGCGGACTCCTTCGTCCCTCTTCCGGAAAGGCAACGGTAGCGGGTTTTGATATCTACCAAGATCCGGAGTCTGTGAAGCGAAGCATTGGTTATATGAGTCAAAAATTCTCTCTATACGAAAATCTGACCGTACGGGAAAACATCAGATTCTATGGGGGAATCTATGGTGTCCCCAAAAATGCACTCAAACAAAAAACCAATGTACTCATTGACAAGCTAGGACTCGAAGCAGAGGCTTCTAAGCTGGTCCGATCACTTCCACTGGGATGGCGACAAAAGATTGCTTTTTCAGTCGCCATACTCCATCAACCGGGCATTGTATTCCTGGATGAGCCAACCGGCGGCGTCGACCCTATTACTCGTCGCCAGTTTTGGGACATGATATACGAGGCGGCCGAAAGTGGTATTACGGTTTTCGTTACAACCCACTATATGGACGAAGCGGAATATTGCAATCGGGTTTCCATAATGGTTGATGGTGTAATCGCTGCCTTGGACACTCCAGCTAATCTAAAAGCTCAATACAAAGCAATAGACATGGACGATGTTTTTTTTCAATTGGCAAGAGGTGCAAAGAGAGGGGATTAACCAAAAAAATAATCTATGAAAATCTTTTGGTCATTTGTTCGCAAGGAGTTTTGGCATGTCTGGCGAGATCGACGAAGTTTAACCATTCTCCTAGGACTCCCGGTTGCAATGATGCTGATATTTGGTTTTGCCCTTTCCAATGAGGTCAAAAATTCACGAATAATCATCCTTGACCTAGCTAAGGATGAGGCAAGTGCAGGCCTCATAAAGCGGTTGGAAGAAAGTCAATATTTTGAACCCGTAGGCCAGATCTATAGCTACACAGAAATCGAGTCCAACTTTAGAAAGGGGAGGGCAAAAATGGCCATTGTCTTCCCTTCCAATTTTGCAAAAGACCTTGAGCATCTACACCAAGCTCAAGTACAACTGGTAGGAGATGCCACCGACCCCAACAATACCAACACGATCATCCAATATGCTTCTGCCATCATTGGTGACTACCAAAGAGAAGTGCTCGGCGAACAAGAACAACCTTACCGAATTGAAGTGGAGAGCAGGATGCTGTACAATCCACAATTAGAAAGTTCATTCATTTTTGTCCCGGGAGTAATGGTCCTCATATTGATGTTGCTTGGTACTATGATGACGTCGGTATCCATCGTAAAAGAAAAGGAGATGGGTACAATGGAAGTGCTACTGGTCTCTCCGATGAAGCCCATTATGGTGATTATTAGTAAGGCGGTCCCATACCTCGTTCTTTGTTTCATCGATGTTTGTATCATCCTATTCCTGGCTTACGTGGTACTTGGGATGCCGATGCGCGGTAGCCTCATCTTATTGTTGTCGGAATGCCTGCTTTTCATATTTACTACCTTGTCGCTGGGGCTACTGGTATCGACCAGGGCCAGTAATCAACAGTTGGCCATGTTTGTCTCCCTAGTCGCTTTTTTGATGCCAGCCCTAATCTTCAGTGGCTTCATGTTCCCTATTGAAAACATGCCTAATTTATTACAGTGGATAAGTAATATCATCCCTACCCGCTGGTTTTTCAATATCGTGAAGAATATCATGGTTAAAGGACTAGGTTTCCAGTATATTTTAAAAGATACCATTATCCTAGCTCTTATGACTCTTTTTTTCCTGGCCATAGCACTACGCAATTTCAAAATCCGATTGGAATAGCATTTTTTGGAATCTAAATAAGATCAATGACAACTTTAGGATACCTTTTACAAAAAGAATTTCGCCAGATTTTTCGGGATCCCGCTATCCTGAGAGTCATAATGATCGTACCCATTGTTCAGCTGATCATAGTGCCTTTTGCGGCAGACTACGAAATCAAGAATATCAACATCAGTATTGTTGACCAGGATCGATCTCCCTATTCTCTCGAACTAACTCAGAAGCTAACGGCCTCCGGCTATTTTCAACTGATCAGCTATACCCATAACTACGAAGAGGCTCAGCAATTGGTGGAATACGGCAAGACAGACTTAATCCTCACCATTCCCCAAGACTTCGAAAAAGATCTAATAGTCGAAAATGAAAAGAAAGTATTCCTGGCTGCAGATGCGGTCAATGGAGTCAAAGCAGGACTGGGAACAGCATATGCGACCCAGATTATCCGCGACTTCAATCAGGACTTGCGATCACGCCTGGTTGTTTTTCCGCGGTTTAGTCCGATACCACAAATTGAAATTCAACCTGCTTTTTGGTACAATGAAAACGTCAACTACAAACTTTTTATGGCTCCTGGAATCTTAGTCATTTTGGTAACTATGGTCGGTAGTTTTCTGACAGCACTCAATATCGTCGCGGAAAAAGAAGTGGGTACGATCGAACAATTAAATGTAACTCCGATTCGCAAATGGGAATTCATCCTTGGAAAACTGATACCATTCTGGGTGTTGGGTTTGGTGTCTATGACCCTCGGCATGATCGTGATCTATCTGGTATTTGGTATTTTCCCATTAGGGTCATTGGGTACCATTTATCTATTTGCCATTATATATCTGATAGCAGTACTTGGAATCGGGCTATTGATCAGCACGTTTGCCGATACGCAGCAGCAAGCTACCTTATTTGCTTTTTTTATGATGCTGACTTTTATCTTGATGAGTGGTCTATTTACGCCGGTAGAAAGTATGCCGCAATGGGCTCAGTGGATTTCTGCGGTCAACCCTCCAAAGTATTTTGTCGAAGCCATCCGCGCCATATTCATAAAGGGTAGTCGCTTGGTAGATTTGTTGCCACAACTGGGAATCATTAGCCTATTTGCAGTAATATTTAACAGCTTAGCAGTACTCAATTATCGCAAACGGGTCACTTAGAAAGGGGAATCAAAGACTTTTAATGTTTACTTTTCTTGAAGCATGGCCTCCACATCTTCATCAAAAGCTTTTTCGTACCCTAGTTCTCTCGCTTTCAGAAAGTCCTGAATCGCAGCCTCCATTTTTCCCGTTTGTTTAAGAATCAAGCCACGATTCTTGTAGGCTGATGCATTCGAAGGATCTATCTCTATTGCCTGCTCCACGTCTTCCAAAGCATCATCGTATGCACCCAGATGAAATTTGCTAAATCCGCGGTTATTGTATGAATAGGCAAACTCTGGATCGTAATTCAAAGCAGTATTGAAGTAGCGGACGGCTTCTTGATGATCCTCCATCCGAGAAAGCGCCGAACCAATATTGTGGTAGGGAAGTGGATTACGTGGATCCAATCGCAAAATGCGCTTGTAGTATTCAATAGCTGTTTCGTATTCTTCTTTTTCAAGATGAGCAAGGCCGAGATATTCCAGGCCGTGCCGGTTATCCGCACTGAACCCAAGCAACCGCTTTCCACAGTCGATTACAAGATCATATTTTTGCAAGCGCATACAGATATGCGCGTAATTGGTAAGATATTCAAAACTGTCGCCATAGATTTCTAATGCCTTGGTCAAGGCCGCTTCCGCTCCTTCCAGATCTTCTTCTTCAAGTTTGATCAGCCCTAGGTTGTAATAGGCATCATGATTTTCGGGATCCAGGCTGAGGTTTCGCTCCAGATCGGCAATAGCACTGGTATTATTGGCCAAATGATAATGGCAGAAGCCTCTCGATTCGTAAATCGAAGCATCATCTGGAGCCAACTCAATTGCTTTATTGTATTGTTCGAGCGCTGCTTCGAATTCCTGATTATTGAACAATTCTTCGGCAGCTGCCAGGAGACCGCTTACATTTTCCATGGCCATGAATTTGGTTTCAATTGCAAAAATAACAACGTTATCGCCGAATCAAAATCGAACTTAGCGAATGCCTTCCAGATAATCCATGATCACTCTTTTCTTTCGGACCGACACGGGAATATGTTGTCCATCTTTCAAAAGAATATACCCTCCATCCGCTCGATTGTATTCTTTAATAAAAACGGTGTTGATCAGATGGCTTTGGTGAGTTCTTATGAACTGGTGTTGGGTCAATAATTCTTCATACTGTTTGAGGGTCTTCGTCACAAAAATCTTTTCTCCTGAATTTAGAAAAACCCGGGTATTATTTCCATCAGATTCACATCGAATGATCTGGGCTATATCCACAACACTGATCTTTTCCTGATTGCTAAGAGAAATCCGCTGAGGTAACCGGTCCGGATATTGCATGGCATTTTTCAGCAGTGATAAACTTTCATTACTATAGCCCAGTTGATGAGTAACGCGCATAACCGCGGCAATCAGATCGTCCGTATTGATGGGCTTTAAGAGGTAATCGATTGCCGCGTATCGAAAAGCCTGAATAGCGTGTTCTTCATGAGCTGTTACGAATATAACCTTTGCTTCCAATTGTGGAAAGATTTCTAACAGATCAAAGCCCGTTCCATCTCCCAGCATAATATCCAGGAAAATCAAATCGGGCTTTTCCTTGCGCAATAATTTAGCTCCGCTAACGACGCTGGAGGCCTCACCAATTAATTGTACCTGAGGGCAGTACTCCAACAAATCTGCCTTTAACAATTCTTTTGCTCGAGCCATATCCTCTACGATCACAGCCTTAATTTTTCCAGTCATAATGGTTTTCATTTCAAAAATTGATCTCCACGGGGATGCGCAAAACGACCTTGGTCCCTGTCGGTTGCTCCAAGTCATAGAGATCTTCAATTTCCAAAGCCTCGTAATTCGCTTTTCCCTTAAGGGCACGAAGGCGTTCTTCAGTCACCAACGTTGCCACCGATTCATGCTTATTTTTTCCAATTTGCTTTCGGGCATTAGCTGCTGTACGCCCCCTACCATTATCGATCACCTCACTGACGAGTATATGGTCCTCGAGAAAAAACCTGAGCTTAATTTTTCCTCGTCGAGGCAATTTGTGAATTCCATGAATAAGTGCATTTTCAACAAAAGGCTGAATCAACATAGGCGGCAGACTTAACTCTGCGGGGTCCATACCTACATCATCAACAATCTCGAAATCGAACGCGTGCTCCTGACAAAATTGCTCTACTTCGAGATACTTCATAAGTGTTTTCATTTCATCGGCCAGGCTAATTCGCTGATTTCTCGAATTATGGAGAATGGATCGGATCAATAAAGCAAAGGTGTTGATTTCTTTACGAGCCTCTTTATTTTTATTCGTTACAATCAAAGATTGAATGCTATTTAAAGCATTGAAAATGAAATGGGGGTTCATTTGTAATTGGAGCGCCTTTTGCTCCAACTCCAATACTCGGTTCCTCATTTCCAACTTCTCACGTTTTTTCGCTTCCTTTCTTTTTATCCCATTGACATAACGTAAGAGGGATAAGACGATGGCAAGACCTAAAGACAATATAAAAGCAATCCGGAACCAGCCTTTTTCCCAAAAGGGGTATTCAATATTAAAATCCACAACCACTCTTTCACTACATCTTCCATCGGTATTGCAGGCTTCTACCTGAAAAGTATACCACCCGGCGCTCAATTTAGGATAGAAAACACTTTGAGTGCTGGTTAGTTCCGACCAGTCCTTGTCTACTCCTGTAAGTTTCCACCGGTATTTCAATAAGTTCGGATCGTAAAAATCGATACCCTGAAAATTAAAACCCAATCTATTCTCATAGTAGCGCAAACGGAGATGATTGTTAAGGTAATGCAAGGTATCCAACGGTTTATTGTTGATATAGACTCTTTCAAAATGTAATTTGGGCGGCACTTTTTCAACATTCGCATCACTTAGCTTATGTTTCATCAAACCATTCATGGTGCCAAACCACAAGTTGCTTTCATAGTCTGATAGAACTGCATTGCGGCAGGTTTCGATCCCTAGAAACCCTTCCTCAACACCATATGAAACCACCTCTTCAACTACCCCCGCTCGATTTCGTATCAATTGATCTACACCTCTTTCCGTACCAACCCACAGATGACCGTTGGCATCAGCAATTGTCAAATAAATGTTTTCTGAACTAAGGCGGGAAGGCAATGTTAATTCCATAAACTTCAAATCGTTCAATGAAGCCGCAAACAGTCCGTCGCCAGCAGTGCCCACCAGCACATTATTGAGCGAATCAAAGGCGATCGAAAAAAGTTCGCTTCCTGGGAGACCATCGGATTGCCCCAGGTTTATCACCCGGCCCCGCTGATCAAAATACCCTAGCGAACCACCTTTGGCTGAAAACCAAATATGCCCTGAAGGACTTTTAACCATGTTGGTAATCGCATAGGGAAGTTTGGTAAAATACCGATTCAGGTGTTTGATGCCGATATTCACCGAATCAGTAAAAAATAATTGGCAAATTCCATTGGCGTAGGTGGCTATCCAAAAGGTGTCTTGACGCTGCACAATGCCACCGATCCAATTACTGGGCAACCGCTCTTCCTGAGTAATCATTCGCATCCCGGAACTGTCAAATACCGCTACCCCCTTCCCTTCCGTACCAACCCACAAGCGACCATCTTCGTCTTCCAAGATGGTTTTGCACTTGACTTTAAGGTAATTGGAATCTCTTTTGAAACGATGGAACCCCAGGCTGTCCAAATAATAAATTCCCTTTTCAGAATTGGAGAACCAAAGTCGATCCGCTCCCTGATGAAGCGCATAAATCCTGTTGCTGCCGACACCTAACCGATCTTTGTAGTGGATAAAGAATTGCCCCAAATACTTTACCAGTCCCCCCCCTGAAGTACCGATCCACTGATTGCCCCAACCATCATGGGCAATCGCCTGAACATTGTTATTGGCCAATCCTTTACTTTCATCAATGATCATCCAAGAAGAAGTATTCGGAGAAAAAATCGCCAAGCCACGATCCTGAGTCCCTACCCAAACAGAACCATCTTCCTGTTGATAGAAACAATTGGCTTTCTGTGTAAAATCCAGATCGCTATTACCGATCAGCCGATCACTTCGACTTCCAAAATAGATGATCTTATTATTGGTCAAACACCAAAGTCGCCCCTTTTCATCTAACAACACGTCATTGACATTTTCGGAAGGCAAGTCATTGAACAGAAATAAGTTTACAGGTTTCTCATCAATGCGCCAAACCCCAAAATTGGTCGCAGCATACAGTCGATCCGCGGATCGATAAAGTTTATTGATCCTTTGACTGTTTACGCCTTTTCCAAGGGTCAGTCTTCGAAAGGAAGTATCCCGAAGATCAAACTCGTAAATACCCCGATCAGTGCCTAATAAAAGGCGATTCTCTTTCGTTACTACCAGGTCGTAACAGGGTTTTTCAAAGTCTTTTTTTTCAAATGCTTCGAAACGATCTCCATTTAACAGAGCTAGTCCTTTATTTGTACCGACCCATAAACGTCCCAGATCATCCTCTACGAACGATTCAATGTAATTGGATGGTAAACCATCTATTTTTGAGAAGTTCTTAAATTTTCTCCCATCAAATCTACTCACTCCTCCTCCATGAGTCCCCAACCAGATATATCCTTTGGAATCCTCCACGATGGCATACACCTGAGATTGAGGCAACCCCTGCTGGATAGAATAGCTTACAAAGCTATACTCTTGCCCCATCAATAGATTGAAAAACAAGAAGTTGAAACAAACAAAAATGGCCAGAATAGGTACCCGGTCGGTCATTGTGGCTTTTTTACGGAGTTGATAAAGATAAGAATTTGGCCCTTATAGTTCAACCGTTTTCAACACACAAATAATGGTGGTTTTTCCTCTGACTTCAACTGCCGGCAGTTGTGCCCCGTCATCAAATTTCACTTGTGTTGTGGCTACGCTCCAACGAAAATCTTCCATTGGGATCCCCGTCTTCTCAATCTCTTCCATCAGCTCTTCTTGATCGGCAACCCAGTCCATTTTAGCTTGGGCTCCTTTAAATTTCGGCACCTCTTCTTTCGCTTCATAAGCAACTACCCAATTGATCGGCACATTGAAGGTGTAATGAAAGAGATCCATCGGGTGATTGGGGTTTTGATTAGCAAGCGCATGTTTCCAGGAGACGCTTAATTCCGGATATTTATCTTCCAACTTTTTGACGAGCTGATGATCTGAAGGACGATAGCCGGTTTTATAAAAAGTATAATAAACTTCAGCTAATTGTTTTTTTACGTTTTTATCTGGCCCGGACTCAGTAGCATAAATATTAAAATAGGGCGAAGATCGAACGATCGGTCGTTCACAATCTGAGCCTCCAATGGCTCGACTCAGCAATCTCATCAATTTTCTGTTCTTTCCAAGGGCACAAGCCTGTACAGACAAAACAGTTTCTGAGTCTACCACCTCATTCGGTAACGGAACAACTCGTTCCTGATCGATAGCAGTTGTTAATGAGGCATAGGTCGTCCGAGGGCCATCTTTCCAAATCGGCAACCCAATCCCGCTCCATTCATTGCTGTGCACAACAAAGTTAATGACTCCCCAAGGTAAATTCTCGTGTTTCGTTGCAAGTAGAAAATCCAGGACATCAACCAGTGTGCGGCAATTCGTAACAACAAGATCCGAATCAGAAGCGCTATTTTCATGGTAATATTGGGTCGCTAATGAAAAATAGGGATTGTGCTCATCCTGGTCTTTCCCTAGAATAAAGGTCACGTTAGGCCTTCGTTCTGGCTTTAGGTTGACCATCATTGAGTTCTGCTCCCCCTGAAAATGCGTTTTTGATGCTTGATCGCCAGCGAGGTTCCGAATCAATAGGCAGAGAAAAACCACAATCAGGAGAAGTAGAAAAAAAGCAAAAGACGTGACTGTTTTCATAATTTTTTTGTTTTTCAAAGATGCCGGACGGCTTGGACCGTCCGGCAAACAGCAATGGCTAAACTTTAGGAAAAAATGAGGGTCACAGAGAGGTTTCTTCTCGAAATAAGGGCTCCATTGGCAAGGACTTTACCGTGTAAATTGTCCAACAAACACTTGGTCGGGGAGGGGATTTCCGAAGTAGAGCTGGCATTACATCCTATTATTTCATGGTTACTACTGAGCTGAAGGTTGATTTGGAACCTACCTTTCTTCAGCATGTGTTTTTCATCACAAGTCAGGGTCTGCAAAAGTTCATTTAGTTCCTTCAGTAATGCTGCCTTAGTTATTGGTTCTTCAATTCCCCTCAGTTCCATAAACTGAGCAACGTTTTTCTTCAGCGGTTTCCGCAATACTTTCTGTATGCCAAAATCAAATCCAATGGCCGAATTAGGTACGCCCTGCGGCATGGAAATTGGTTGACGGACAGTTTTCAACATATGTTCCTGCGAGTTTCTCTCCGGATCATCAGTACTGGCAATTGTCGATTCGTCAATGGCAATAAAAGAGGTGTAGGCCGTTAGCAGATTGTAATCTAAGCCCAGTTGTGTTATGGCCTGTGTTCGGTCATGATTTGCGTAGAGCTTGTTATAGTCCGATAAAAGTCGGATCCGCTCCCGAGCCCACAGGTATCGAAGTGCCTGATGCTTTTGACTAGGCGCAACCGAAGTTACATCAAAAACAGATTTGTATTTCTTGGTACCTGTATATCCCTTTAGTTTAATCTTTCCGACTGGGGTTCCGCGGTACTTTCCATAAACTACAATGGGTCTTTCCGCCAACATATCGGGTACGGAAATTGGTTCGACATCGTAAACGTCAAAACCATCAAAGGCAAGATCGATTTGTGCAAGAATTGAGCCGGAAATATAGGTACGAAACCGCTCTGCCTTTTGACCCGCTTCCTCCGCAGAGGTGACGATCAGTGGTTCTCCCTGGCCAACTTTAGCAATACCCTCAATTAGAAATCGATTTACACTGCTGCCAATTCCAAAAGAAAACACGTTGCACTGGCTCAAATTTTTACGGATTAATTCAAAGGTTTCTTCTTCCGTTCGGATGTATCCATCGGTAATGATGATCACAGAACGACTAAGGCCTTCTTCGCATCTCGGCAGACTCAAGGCCTTCTTCAAAGCTGGTGTCAAACGAGTTCCTCCTCCTCCGCGATGATCGTCTAAGAAGGCAAGGGCTTCATTTACATTTTCCCTTGTTGCCGCCCAAGAGCCGTCGGGGCTAAGTACTTGAGATCCCCCGGCAAAAAGGATTACGTTAAAGCGATCTCTTGGTTGAAGTCCTACAACTAAGTTACGCATAAGATTCTTCGTTATGCGCAATGGGAATCCACTCATAGAACCGGATACATCCACTACAAAAATGTACTCGCGCGATGGAATCTCTTCCACTCTTACCCGTTGAGGAGGTTGTAAGAGATAGGTAAAGAAGTTCTCTTTGTCTCCTTCATACAACAGCAAGCCTTCTTGAATTTCTTTTCCTGACAAACAATACTTCAAAATAAAGTCCCGGTTGCCTGGGTTTTTTTCCGACTCATCCAGCCCGATTTTAACCCGATCGATTCCTTCATGAGAAACAACAATATGATGGCTCGTTGAAGAAACGGATTGGATGGGCAACCCAGCGCCTATTCCCACCCGAATGTCGTAAGTAAAAGAAGAAAATTCTTCTGATTTGAGGTAAGGAGTAACAATATAATTGTCTTGGGAACTCCCGCCATCGGCGTATCTTGGTCCTACTACGCCGGGTGATACAAATGTATAAACACCTTCTTCGGGAATCAGTAACTCCGTATATCGAAGGGTGACCTCTACTTCATCATCCGGTAGTATATTGGCTACATTCATTTGGAAAACGTTGGGTCGATGCTGCTCGAGTAATGAAGTTCGTTTACCTTCCCCCTTAGCCTCCCGATAGGCTTTTATAGCTCTGTTTTTTTCTTCTATTTTGGCCGTGATGATCCGACTGCCAATCTTCATTTCCATCGCATAAACCGCCGCCCGGGTAGAAGCCGGAAAAACATAAATCGCCTCAATGGGATGCGTTCCCTCATTTCGATAGGTCTGTTGAACGGTTACATCAGCAATAATACCAGCAATGGAAACATCAATCTGGTTATCCTTAAGTGGTAACAGCTCTTGCCCCGGATGGCTACTTTGAATAAAGAAATAGGGCGCTAAAGTCTGTTGCCTATCTTGCGCACTGGTAATCACTATGCAGAAGAGAAATAACAGCGTGAGCATAATCTTGAAGCAATTCATGGTAAATAGTTTTTATTTGGTGATGAATTCCTTCCCAATTTGCACACTATCTTTTGACGTGAAGCTCCCTAACTATTATTCGTCGGCATCTTTGTATTATCCGTTCGGAGGGAAGAAATATTTAGAAAAATAGTTCGCTTGAAAATCACGGAATCAGCTCCTTTCTGTTATTTTGCAACAGAATTAACCAACTTAAACACCATGAATAGGTCGAATCAAAGCCCTCTCTTGATCTTACCAAACGAATCCGATATTTACCAAGATGTTTCCAGAGATGAAGCTGATTGGGAATTCCTAAATTTTAATGCCCGGACCTTCCGTAAAGGTCAACAATGGATGCACGAAACGGGAGAACACGAGTATGCCATTGTACTGCTTAGTGGTAATTTTTCGGTACAATCTAATAGGGGAAATTGGTCTACAATCAACGGTCGAAAAGATGTATTTAGTGGTGTAGCACATACACTTTATCTGCCCAGAAGAACAAAGTTCACACTGACTGCAGACAGTGAGATATTGGATGTTGGCATTGGCTGGTGTGAAACGGACGAAGATCACCCGGCTTATCTTAAGCAGCCGGCAGAATGTGCTGTCGAGCTTAGAGGTGGTGATAACGCCAACCGGCAGATCAACAGTCTCTTGCAGCCCGGCTTCGACTGTCACCGATTGGTCTGCGTAGAGGTATATACACCTTCTGGAAATTGGAGTTCATTTCCGGCTCACAAACACGATGAACGCATCCTGGATGAGGCGGGCAACCTACTGGAAGCTCGTCTGGAAGAAATCTATTTCTATAAAATAGACAAGCCCCAAGGTTATGCGATTCAACAAGTTTACACCTATGATCGCAGTCTGGATGAAATGGTCAGGGTCAATAACAATGGACTCGTCCTTGTTCCAAAGGGGTATCACCCGGTAGTAGCCGGTCATGGCTATAATGTCTATTATCTGAACTTCCTTACTGGAAGTGACCAGTCACTCGCCAACACGGATGACCCCGATCATAAATGGATTTATGGTACTTGGCAGGGGCAAGATCCCCGGTTGCCTTTGGTAACCGCCCAAATGAACGGGAAGTGAAAGTTCTATCAACGGTCAATTAAGATTTCAAAAGAAATGTAATGTCTTCAGAAAAGCAATACGATGTACTGACATTTGGGCGCTCCTCCATCGATTTGTATTCCAATGATTTGGGAGCTCCCTTCGAAGAGATCACCGCCTTCAAAGCGTTTGTGGGCGGATCTTCCACCAATATTGCGGTTAGCTGTTGCCGACTGGGATTGAAAACTGCTCTCTTGACTGGCATCGGAAACGATCAAGTCGGTAAGTTCATTCTGAATTTTCTCAACAAAGAAGGTATTGAAACCCGCTTTATCCCAACCATAGATGGCACCAGGAGTTCTGCGGTAGTGCTGGGAATCGAGCCCCCCGATCGATTCCCACTAGTCTTTTACCGCAATAATGCTGCTGACCTACAAGTATCCATCGACCATGTTCTTGGAGCGGATATTGGTAATTTTCGAGCATTGGTTCTCTCTGGTAATGCCCTTAGCAAAGACCCTAGCAAAACAGCAACCTTTTTTGCGGCGGAAGAAGCCATAGCTAAAAACGTTCAGTTATTTCTCGATTTAGATTTCCGGGCCGATCAATGGTTTGACCCTCGTGCCTACGGCGTTATGGTAAGGGCATTATTGCCAAAAATCAATATTGCCATTGGTACTGAAGAAGAAATTCTTGCTGCCAGCTTACACAACAATGACCAAATTACCATCAAACATCAACAGGTTTCTGCCCCGGAAATAAAAGGAAACATCAATGATGCCATCGCTAGGATTCTGAACTTGGGCGTCGAAACCCTTATCGTGAAAAGAGGTGCAGCCGGAGCATCGATTTTTCAAAGGGAACAATCCGAGATCATTGTTCCAGGCTTTCCAGTAGAAGTACTTAATATTTTGGGGGCTGGCGATGCTTTCGCTGGTGGTTTTGTTTATGGCTGCCTGCAAGGCTGGGGGCTTTATAAGGCCGTCCGAATGGGCAATGCCTGTGGAGCTATCCTGGTTACAGAACATGGCTGTGCCAATTTTATGCCAACGATTTCTGAAGCGCTTGAATTTGCTAAAAACCACGGTGGACTCTAGCTTTTTCAAGCTCTAAAACAATTTAAATATATGAGCCAGATAAATGTAGGAGTAATTGGACTAGGCAGAATCGGTAGGGTTCACTTAGAGAACCTGGTTTATAGAATGCCTCAGGTGAAGGTCATGGCGGCCTCAGACATCGACACCGCTTCACATTCCTTTGCTAAAAACCTGAACATACCCAATATTTATCATGATCACGAAGCAATTTTAGACGATCCAGCCATCCAAGCTGTAGTAATCTGCTCTCCCACTTCTACTCATTTGAAGTATTGTAAAGCTGCTGCCGAAAAAGGCAAACACATTTTCTGTGAGAAACCCCTAGAAATAACCATCGAAAAAATCCGGGAAATTCGCGATTTTGTTCACGGATGCAATGTCAAACTTCAGGTTGGGTTCAATCGCCGTTTTGACAAAAACTTCGCTAAGGTACATGCCATGGTCGCTGCCGGTGAAATCGGACAACCTCACATCCTTAAAATCACCAGTCGGGATCCCGGACCACCACCTCTCGAATATTTAAAGGGATCAGGAGGTAAATTTATGGATATGACCATTCATGATTTCGATATGTCGCGCTTCATTGTAGGAGCGGAAGTTGAAGAAATCTATGCCAGAGGAGAAAATCGAGTCGACCCCCAAATTGGGGTCATTGGAGACATCGACACTTCCATCATCCTTCTTAAGTTTAGCGACGGGACCTTGGGCACCATTGACAATAGTAGAAAAGCAGTATATGGATACGATCAAAGATTGGAGATTTTTGGCTCCAAGGGCATGACCAAAATCAACAATGTGTTGGAGGATGATCTGGAACATTTTGGTGAAATCGGTGGCCGAAAACCAAAATTACTTCACTTCTTTATGGAGCGATACACCGACTCGTATTTCAATGAGCTCAATGCTTTCATCAGAGCCATATTGACCAACAAACCCGTTCCCGTTGATGCGCACGATGCGCTGATGGCCACTGCTATCGCGCTGGGAGCCAAACTTTCAATGAGAGAGAATCGACCGGTCAGACTAGATGAAATCCTATAATCCATAGCAAATGATTTACAAAGGAAAAATTGCAGTCATAACAGGTAGCACCAGTGGTCTTGGAGAAGCCATTGCCCTAAAACTTGCTAGAGAAGGTGCCAGAGGAATTGTATTAACCGGCCGCAATGAGGAACGAGGAAAGCGAGTAAAAAAGGCCGTGTCCGAACTTGGTGCTGAAACACTGTTCATTCCTGCAGAACTTTCAAATCCGGATGCCTGTCGAAACGTCATCCATCAAACTGATCGACATTTCGGAACCATTCACGGCCTGGTAAATTCCGCTGCCTATACTGACCGAGGGACCATTGAAGAGTCTCCTCTAAGCGAAATCGAAAAGCATTGGCAAGTAAATTTACGCGCCCCTTTCCTCCTGATCCAGGAAGCAGTCAAAATAATGCAACGCGAAAAATCAGGAGGTTCGATCGTTAACATTGGCTCAGTAACCGGTTACTGCGGCCAAGCATATTTGACGCCTTATAGTCTGTCAAAGGGGGGCTTGATGACATTGACCAAAAATGTGGCCAACAGCCAACGTTTTCATCGAATCCGTTGCAATATGGTCTCTCCTGGTTGGATGGATACCCCCGCCGAACATTCAATTCAATTCAGATTTCACAACGCGGATGAAGATTGGCTGGCGAAGGCAGAAGCAAAGCTTCCATTCGGTCAATTGATCAAACCTGACGAAGTAGCTCATTTAGTCGCTCTTTTGTTGAGTGACTATGGTGGAGTGATGACGGGAGCCGTAATTGATTATGACCAAAACGTTATTGAAAGTATTGGCTAATGAACAAGGTTTCCTCCATAACAATTGTTGCAATCTAGATACTCACGCTTCCATTGAAACGGTTGAGAAAATTAAGCAACAGAACAACGATAACCAACTGACATGTTCCAATTTCTAAGTTTTTTAGCTTTCACTGCCTTCGTAGCTTTTTATGCTACTTGGAAGTTGCGAAAAGACAATCTCAATTCCCAAGATGGTTACTTTCTCGGCGGGAGAAGTCTGACCGGCATTGTAATTGCCGGTTCTATGTTGCTAACCAACATTTCTACCGAGCATTTGATAGGCATGAATGGCTCTTCGTACAAGAATGGCGCCATCATCATTGCCTGGGAAGTTACTTCGGCAATTGCCCTGGTTGTGGCGGCATTGTATTTTGTTCCGCGGTATTTAAAAATGGGGTTAACGACCATTCCCGAATTCCTGGAAAAGCGATTTGACGGTCTGACCCGAACCATCATTGCATTCCTTCTCATCGTATCCTTCGTGACAACGTTACTCCCGATTGTGCTATACACTGGAGCAATCAATATTGAGAGCATTTTTGAAATCTCTAACCTGCTCGGAGTGACCAAAGGTCAAGGCCTTTGGATCACCGTTCTAGTCGTCGGCATCATCGGGGCAATTTATGCCATTTTTGGTGGCCTCAAAATGGTTGCATATACAGATACTATCAATGGATATGGACTTCTTATAGCGGGATTAGCGGTACCTATCATTGCTCTGTGGGACATTGGAAATGGCAATATTGTTTCTGGTTTGATAAAAGTTTTCGACCATGCGCCGGAGAAATTCAACGTCATTAGTCGAGAAACGTCGATTGGCCCGGGGTCCCGCGAGGCCATACTGCCGTTCAGCGTCCTATTCACCGGTATCATC
Organism: Saprospiraceae bacterium; assembly: GCA_028284395.1. Classification (GTDB taxonomy): domain Bacteria; phylum Bacteroidota; class Bacteroidia; order Chitinophagales; family Saprospiraceae; genus JANQRV01. The sequence continues at coordinate 112,928 of JANQRV010000637.1, read as the reverse complement.
ATCAACCAATTGTATTTCTGGACAATGCACCAATCCATCATTCAAAGAGCATTAGGTGCGGTGAATCTCAAAGAGGCACAAAAAGGGTTGCTTTATACCGGGGTACTTAAACTATTGATTCCCATTGTAATCATTTTACCGGGTATCATTGGATTTTACTACTTTGGGGATTCGCTTTATGAAGAGCAAGATACCGTCTATCCTCTGCTTCTGAAAAAGGTGCTACCTCTTTGGATGACTGGTTTTTTTGTGGCCGTAGTGATGGGCGCCGTACTCAGCACCTTCAATAGCGCTTTGAATAGTGCAGCTACAATTTTCAGCCTCGGTATTTACAAAAGGTATATTAACCAAGAGGCTGGAGAAACCCAATTGGTAACAATCGGGAAATTGACCTCTGCCGGATTGGCCATATTTGCAATAACAGTTGCACCCTTTGTCGCCAATGCTCCGGAAGGACTTTACCAGTTATTGCAACAGCTCAACGGCATTTTTTTCATCCCGATGGCATCTGTAATACTTGCTGGGTTCTTCTTTCCAAAAGTATCTGCCACCGGAGCTAAGGCCGGCCTTTTGTTTGGATTGGCGTTCTACATCATAATGTACTTCTTTTTACAGGTCGAAATGCATTTTGTCCATATTTGGGGAATTGAATTTGTTCTGAATGTTCTGGTCATGCATCTGGTATCAATGATGGTACCGAGAACCAATCGATTTACCATTGAAGATGTTGGGATTGTCGATACGGAATCATGGAAATATGCGAAGGTTTTGAGTGGTATTCTGATCGTGATTACCTTACTCATTTTTATCTTATTGGGGAATGTTTAGGTAAACACGGTGAATCGTGATCAATAAAATCAGCATAAATGAAAACCGAAAGACTAACGGTAGCCCAGGCTACGATCAAATTCTTAAACCAGCAATATACTGAGCGAGATGGAGTTGAGCATAAATTTTTTGCTGGTTGTTTCGGAATCTTCGGTCATGGGAATGTAGCAGGACTGGGCCAGGCACTCCAACAATACCCAGATTTTAAGTATTACCAATGTCGGAACGAACAGTCGATGGTACACACGGCGGTAGCTTATGCGAAAGTTAAAAATCGGTTGTCGACTTTTGCTTGTACGACATCGATTGGCCCAGGAGCTACCAATATGGTAACGGGGGCTGCATTGGCTACCGTCAATCGCATTCCAGTTCTCCTTCTTCCTGGGGATATCTTTGCCAGGAGGAATGTAGCACCGGTATTACAACAAATCGAATCCGCCTGGTCACAGGATTTTTCAGCCAACGACTCCTTCAAACCGGTTTCAAAATACTGGGACCGGATCAATCGGGCCGAACAGCTGATCACAGCCTTACCGGAGGTAATGCGTGTATTGACTTCTCCTGCAGAAACTGGTGCAGTGACGCTCTGCATGCCGCAAGATGTTCAAGCCGAAGCTTTTGATTTCCCGGTATCATTATTTGAAAAGCGGGTTTGGACCATCCCTCGTCAACGCCCCGATCGTACTTTAATAAAAAAGGCAGCTTCCTGGATTCAGGAAAGCCGGAATCCCATCATCATTGCCGGTGGTGGCACCATCTACAGTGATGCCACTGAAGAACTAAGACACTTTGTCGAACAAACGGGAATCCCGGTTGGCGAGACCTTTGCGGGAAAAGGTTCACTCCGGTTTGACCATCCGCTGAACCTCGGTGCCTGTGGTGTGACCGGTACACCAGGCGCCATTGCAATAGCCAGGGAAGCAGATTTAGTTATTGGCATCGGTACTCGATACAGTGATTTTACAACCGCCTCCAAATCCTCTTTTCAAAACCCTAATGTAAGGTTCATCAACATTAATGTGGCCGAGTTTGATGCCTACAAACATCTAGCTTTACCCTTAACCGGCGATGCAAAAGCAACATTACAAGAACTTCGGGAACTGGTATCGGAATTCGAAACGGAACAGGCCTATCGGAAAAAGGTTACTGCTTACAATAAATCCTGGGACCAAAAGGTATCAGAGATCTATCACGACCGTTACCCCAATACTAGCCAAGCAGAGGTAATCGGGGCCGTTAATGAAATCTCTGCCGACCAGGACATCATGATTTGTGCCTCCGGAAGCATGCCGGGGGATCTACATAAATTATGGCGCACTTGTCACCCCAAGGGCTTCCATTTGGAATATGGTTACTCCTGTATGGGTTACGAGATTGCAGGAGGACTAGGAGCCAAAATGGCAGCTCCCGATAGAAATGTGTACGTGATGGTAGGTGACGGTGGATACCTGATGCTTGCTCAGGAAATCATCACATCGATTCAGGAGCAAATTAAATTGATCATAGTGTTGATCAACAACCATGGGTTTGCTAGTATTGGCTCGCTTTCTCGGTCTGTTGGAAGCAATGGCTTCGGCACCCGGTATTTGCGCCGAAACATGGAAAACGGCCAGATTGGGGGTGATGAAGTATCAATCACTGAGGCACAGCACCTGCCGGTAGATCTAGCCAAGAATGCCGAAAGCCTGGGGGCAGTGGTCCTTAAAGCCGACAACATCGACTCGTTTCGAAAAGCACTAAAGGAAGCCCAAACCATCAAACAAACGACGGTGGTTTATGTCGAAACGGATCGATATAAAGGCGTAGAAGGTTATTCCTGGTGGGAAGTACCGATAGCCGAAATATCCGAAAGCAAAAGTGTCAAAGAAGCTTATAATGATTACATCTCACAAAAAAAAGCTCAAAAATACTACCTGTGACTCCAACTACGATAAAAGCGAATAAGGTAAAGCTTGGCATAGCTCCAATCAACTGGACCAATGATGATCTCCCCGAATTGGGTGGAGAAATTCCATTCGAACAATGCATCAGTGAAATGGCTTTAGCGGGTTTCGTCGGCTGTGAAGTCGGCACCAAATACCCAAGAGACCCGATCCTTTTGAAGAAATATTTGGAACTGCGCGGACTTCGGGTTTGCAATCAATGGTTCAGCTATGAGCTGACGACAAAATCACTTTCAGATAACAAAAACGCCTTCGAACAGGTATTAGACTACCTCGAAGCTTTAGGAGCCAATATCATTGGCGGAGGAGAAGTTGGCACGAGTTGTCAGGGGAAAGCAGTACCGGTCTTTGAAAATAAGGGACAATTCAGTTCCGAAGCGGAATGGAGAGACTTTACCGAAAAGATGAATATCCTCGGAAAAATCGCTTCGGAAAGAGGATTCAAATTGTGCTTTCATCACCATATGGGTACGGCCATCCAAACATTAGAAGAAACAACTAAGTTTCTAGACATGACTGATCCGGAGCTGGTATTTCTCAATTACGATTGTGGCCATTTTTACTTTTCAGGCGAGGACCCGGTAAAAGCTCTGAACTTATGTATCGACCGGATTGGGCACGTACACCTTAAGGACATTCGCCCAAATATCCTTAAAAGGGTTAAACTACAGCGAATGAGCTTTTTAGAAGCAGTAAAGGCCGGTGTATTTACCGTACCGGGTGACCCTACAGGTTGCATTGATTTCGATGCTATTTTCCGAACCTTGGCGACTAGTGAATATACCGGCTGGATCGTCGTTGAAGCAGAGCAGGACCCGGCCAAGGCCAACCCTTTCGAATACGCCACAATAGCCCGAAAGTTTATCCGTTCCAAAACCGGGCTATAAATGAATCAGTCCTCTATGAAAAGCATTAAAATCGGAATTGTCGGTCTTGGAAGACTCGGCAAACGCTATGCAGAGAATTTGAAATTCAACATCCGAAATGCAAAACTGGTGGCGGCCTGCAGCCTTCAAAAAGAAGAATTGGAATATGCGCAAAATGAGTTGGGCATCACACACCTATTCTCTGACTATGGAGAAATGTTGAAACTCCCGGGTTTGGATGCAATATTTATTGTAAGTTCTACCGATATGCATGCCAGGCAAATTACGGAGGCACTAAAAGCAGGGCTTCATGTTTTTTCAGAGAAACCTCTGGCCATTCGCACTACAGATTGCTTGGAAGTGGAAAAGGTTGCTGGCCAATATCCAAACCAATTGGCCGTAGTCGGTTTTGTACGTAGGTTTGATCCCAGCTACCGGTATGCCAAAGATAAAGTAGATGCTGGAGCAATTGGCGTCCCCTATCTGGTTCGTTCCCAAACCGTGGATAAAGATACCGTTGCAGACTGGCAAATCCAGTATGTAGGTAAAAGTGGTGGAATTTTTCACGACTTTAACGTACATGACATCGATTTAGCACGTTGGTTCCTGAACTCCGATGTGTCTGAAGTGTGGTCGATAGGAGGAGCCTATAAATATCCTGCATTTGGCGATGCTGGTGATGCAGACAATGTGATGAGTACCTGTCGATTCAAGAACGGAACAATGGCAGTAATCAACGCCAGTCGAACAGCAATGCACGGTCACGATACTTACACGGAAGTGGTTGGCACATTAGGGACCTTAAGAATCGGACGACCAGCAGCCAAAAACCGAGTAGAAATCTACGATATCAACGGAGTCCGAAAAGAATGTGTCGAAACTTTCTGGGATCGTTTCGAGGAAGCATTTCTCTTGATGGCAAGAGATTTCATCGATTGTATTAACAATAATAGAAAACCGGAATTGGAAATTTCAGATGCAACCCAGGCAACAATCGTTGCAGAAGCATTTACCAAGTCCTTCAAGGAACGTAGTCTAATTAAAATCAACTCATGAATTGGGACCTTCTTATTTTTGACTGTGATGGTGTATTGGTCGATAGTGAACCAATCGGGAACAAAGTCATAGCAGAAGAATTAGCCAGGCTTGGTATTGAAATACCTTTCGACGAAATCGTAGACAAATTTGTCGGCGGATACCTCGATGATTCCCTAAAGGCAGTAGAAGAAATGTCGGGAATCAAGATTCCGCTGGATGAATTTGTACCGCGTTATCGGCAAAGAAGTTTCGAGAGGTTCAAGCAAGAACTTCAACCAGTCGCAGGGATTCCGGACATTGTTCAAAAACTTCGCAAACCATTTTGTGTGGCTTCGAATGGGCCCCGCAATAAAATTGAATTAAACCTGTCGATTACAAAATTACTCCCCTTTTTTAAGGGAAAAATCTACAGTGCATATGAACTTGATACCTGGAAACCCGATCCGGCTTTCTATCTTACAGTTAGCCGGCAAATGGGGGTTACTCCCGAAAAATGTGTTGTGATCGAAGACAGCCATTATGGAGTAAAATCTGCGGTTGATGCGGGCATTCGGGTTTTTGGTTATACCGCAGGTAAATCTCAAAAAAGAATTGAACTGGAAAATGCCGGGGCTATCCCGCTGGATCACATGAATGAATTAGTAAACCTCCTTGATCTTTAGTTCAGTATACATATTGGGGCAGCTTTTGTAAATTTGTACCTTTTGATGGTAACCCACGACAATACTATACCGCATGAAGAAGATCCTGGTTTCAACCGGAGGGGGCGATTGCCCAGGGCTAAATGCCGTGATTAGAGGCTTAGTAAAAGCCGCCAAAAACTCAAAGCAAGACTGGGAAGTCTGGGGTAGCTTGGAAGCCTTTAATGGAATGTTGGACGATCCGATCCGCATCGTAAAACTGAACCGGAAGAAAATCGAAGGTATTCATATTAAAGGTGGCACCATCATTAAGACTACGAACCGAGGAAAACCAATGGCCTTTCCCGTACAAAAGGAAGATGGCACCTGGACGACGGAAGATCGAACCCAAGAATTGGTCGACCGAATCAGGGCCGAAGGTTTTGATGCAGTTGTAAATATTGGCGGAGATGGGAGTCAAAAGATCTCTCAACTTCTATTTGAGATGGGCTTAAATGTGATTGGCGTCCCGAAAACCATTGATAACGATCTATCGGCTACCGATCTAACATTTGGATTTACCACCGCTGTGCAAATTGCCACTGACAGTTTTGATAAATTGGTCACCACGGCTGAAAGTCATCATCGGGTCATGATTATGGAAGTGATGGGACGCGATGCCGGTTGGATTGCGCTTCATGCAGCCGTCGCAGGAGGTGCCGAAATTTGTCTGATTCCCGAAATCCCCTACGATATTGAGACCATTGTCGAAAAAATCAAAAAGCGATACTTCAAGAAAAGGGGTTTTGTAAACATTGTCATCGCTGAGGGAGCCAAACCTAAAGGTGGGACAGTTGTAGGACAAGCTTCAGGAGAGGTTGGTGATGGTCATATTAAACTTGGAGGAATTGCTAATTTCTTGCGCAAACAGTTGGAAGAACATCCCAATATGCCGGATGTTCAGGTAAGAACGACCATTCTTGGCCACACACAACGAGGAGGCACACCTGTTGCCTTTGATCGCATCCTGGCTACCTCAATGGGGGTTAAAGCCTTTGAGTTGATCCAGGCTGGCAGGTTTGGTCATATGGTTTCCTTCAAAAACAATGACTTGACTAGTGTCCTTCTTTCTGAAGCCATCAAAGAAAATAAGAATGTAAGAGCAGATCATTATCTGATGCGAGTTGCTCGTTCCATTGGTATGTCATTTGGCGATTAGATGCGCGGAGGTCCATTATTTTCTCTTTGACCAGATTTCATACATGGGATCTCCCTTACTGCTCTTACCACTGTGGTGCCATTCTTTTTCTTTGACATCAAACTTAAAGCCCAGCTTGACTCCGACCCTACTAACATCCCTTGAAAAGAAACGAATGTTCTCAGTATATTTTCCATCATTAGCAACATACTCTCCGCCTCCTGTACCAAAAAAACGCTTGGTTTCCGTATTATAAGCAATCCACTGGAAACGGCTGCCGGTCAAAATTTTCATCGTTTTTCTTGGTAGATCAGTAGATCTACGACTCATTTTCCCATCTCTTTCCCTTCCCGAAAACAACCAGGCACCGGTTAAAGGTGAAGCCACTCCCTGATCAAGTCCTTTCCAATCTCCTTTTGGCAAACCTTTTCCTTTAAATCTGGTTACATTGCCTTTTTGAGATAATTTCATGACTTCTTTTGTCCCAACCTTAGTAGAATCAATTGTATGAAATTCATACATCAGCTCTAGTTTCTTGCCAGTCTTTTTCCAGCTTCCCCCTCTCGTCATGATAAATGCACCAGTTTCTGTCTCATGGGTTGTCCAAGTGAAATATGCACCACTAAAAAGAAGAACATGGGTATATTTGCCATCAATCTCCTTGGTGTCTAATTGCCAAGCTCCCTGCAAGCCTGGAGCCATTACTGGGTTGGCATTGGCAGCAATTGAAAAAAAGACAAATATCAGCATATTCCATATGCCTCTGAAATTTCGGTGGATAGTCGATCTCATATCTTTCTTGTTATGGAATTATTCGTAAAATAATGCTTCATTGTCATACAAGATAAAGCTATTGGTTTAAGTACCAAAAAAAGATTATTGCTGATTGGATAATATCGCCATTCACTTCGTCGATCACACCTCCCATAGGCTCAGACCAACGCGAAAGGAACTATCTTCCAATGGGTGGAGCAATCTCAGCCGTTTGGCAGTTAGCTTTCCATCTCCCCATTGAGCAAGGAGGTTCTTGATCAAGGGACGGTCCAATTATTTAGAACACCGGGTTTGTCGAAGATCCCGGATTAAAAGATCATCCACTTCTACTATTCTCTTTAACAAATAAATTGCATAATACTCTTTAAAACATCTGAAATGGATACGACCGGGATTGATCGTATCCCTTACAAATCGAACTTGTGCTGCGTCCATTTTGATAAATTCTGGCGTGAAATTGACTTGCCTCGGTATTGATGATACCTAAAGTAATTTAAAACCTCACACATTTACCTAGTGGCTACGGTGGGTTTAAAACCGTTCAAAACTTAACCTGACACGCATAACACAATGATTTTGGCAATTGAATTAGTAAATGTTATTTGGGGTCATTGGTACTCCCGATGAGAATCGAACTCACGTTTCCGGCTTGAAAAACCGGCGTCCTAACCGTTAGACGACGGGAGCATCACTAAAAGTTAATTGGAATTCCGCAGTTGTCACCCCGGCAACTGCTCTATAAGAAGCTGTTGTCAGAAAGAATAGGGAAGATAATTCCGTTCATAGGTGGCAAGGCCGCAAACGACGACCTTTTCCATCGTGATATGTATGATAAAGAAGTGCATTTCACAAAGGCTTTTGGATTAATTTCAAAGCTATTAACCAGCCTGTACAACCAATAAGTTCCCAGAAGAATAAAAAACCTAGATAAAAGGAATTTTAGCTATTGCTATAGATCGGAAAAGAGAGCAATGGTATAATTCAATAATTCAATGTCGCCATGCAGGCCGTGACCCGGCACTATTATTTTCACATTGGGATATTGATGTTTTATCTTTTCGACAGTTTTTGGCCAGGCTTTGACATCGGCATCCGCCAAATTGCCTTTACCTGCTTTCAAAGATTTGATCATGCAACCTCCAAACATCATTTTCTCTTTGGGAAACCAACTAATGATATTGTCTTTGGTATGCCCTGCCCCAAAAAACCGGGAGATTGAGGAACGGTTTCCTACCCTCAATTCCAGGACTGTTTCAAACCCGTTCTTTGGTGGGGAAGCACCATCAGCTTTCGCTAATTCAATGGTGGAATTCGAACCATAAGAAGGAATTCCCGCCTCATGAAAAGCTTCGATTCCCCCCAGACAATCGTTGTGGAAATGATTAATGACCAGTCCTTTTATTCTCGCTTTCAGTTTTTTTCTGATCCATTCGATCAAGATGACCGACTGCAGACTATCGGGAGGAGTATCGAAAACCAAGGCCTCACCAGCATCCAAATAAATAAATCCGTTACAAGGGAATTTACCGTAGTTAGGGATATCCATCATGGTCACATGGATATAGGCATGATTCGAAAGCTTTGTAATAGTAAGATCAGACCCCGCGGTCATTGACATCGGTTGCCCTGCACGACAACTCCACAAACCTGCTAACAAGACGATCACAATAAAATTCTTCATAATACCAAGCTTAGCCAATGGTTACTCGCCCATTTTCTTGAGAAACTTACCAACGGAAGGTGAAACCGGGATCCCTTCTCTTAATAACTCATCTGGAATGGGTTCACCCCAAACACGTCGGGTAGGAATTAGCCCAGCCCAAATATCCAGATCATAATCCGACTTATCGTCTTTGATACCCTGAGCCCTGATCTTTGCAGAAGCTTCTTCTATCTTTATCTTCAAGAGCATCGTAGCTTTTATTTCGTTGTCCAGAATTGGTCGGACTTCTTCCCAACGCCCATCGATAATATGGTCCGATACGACCTTCAAGCCACGGATTTTCTCGGCACGATCCTTCACTTCTTCCGCCGTACCAAACAGTACCACCGATTCATAATTCATGGAATGATGAAAACTGGATCTTGCCAAAACCAACGAATTCACCCTAGTCACTGTAAAACTCAGCTGAATACCTGCTGATAAATCTTTCATCATCCTGCTGGCCATAGATCCATGGACGTAAAGGTATTCTTTGTCCCTGCCGTACAAGGTAGGAATAACTACCGGATATCCCTGGTGAATAAAGCCAATGTGGCAAACAAATTCCTTGTCAAGAATTGAATAAATGGTCTCATGATCGTGGTGCCCACGACTAGGAATTCTCCTTAACTTTGTTTTCGGTGTCTCCATTTCGTAGATAATTTGATTATTTCATAAAAATTCGAACGCTGTATAAAACTTCCCATTCCCAACAAAACTAAACCAAAATTGGACTACCTTTGTCATCCAATATAAAATACACAAGTAGTCCAATATGCTTCCCTATAAATCAATCATTGAAATTGATCGGTCATCCGAAATGCCAATCTATCTTCAAATTGCCAAAGGCATCATTGACGAAATTGGTAATGGAAGAATTCCGCCCGGCAGCCGCTTACCCAGTACCCGTCAAATGGCAGAATGGCTTGATGTCCATAGAAAAACTATTGTCGCGGCTTATAATGAACTAGATGGACAAGGATGGATTGAAAGTAAAAAGACCTCCGGTACTTTCGTTAACAACCAACTACCCATAAGGCAGCCAATTGCTGTCATACCGGAAAAACCTTCCGTTAATGTTCGCCCGGTCCGTGCGATAACAGAAGCTAATTTCAATTATCAGTTTGATGATGGAGCGCCCGATATTCGCTTAGCCCCCCTGCAAGCACTGGCCCGCGAATACAGTAGCTTACTCAAAAACAGTAACTTCATTCGCTCTCTCAATTATTCAGAAGAACTAAAGGGAGACCATCGGTTAAGAACAAGTCTTGCCAACTACTTCAGGGAAACGAGAGGTATCAATGTATCGATAGACCAAATTTTGGTTACTCGGGGTAGTGTGATGGCTTTTTACCTTTTATTGAATTATTATTTGCATCCCGGTGAACACGTTGCAGTGGGTTACCCGGGATACTGGGCCTTTAATCGACTGATTACGATCCATAAGGGACAAAGAGTGCCAATTCCCGTCGATGAAAATGGATTGGATGTAGATCGACTTGAGGAATGTTGTCGGCAAAAAAACATCCGACTCGTATACGTTATTTCTCACCACCATCATCCTACGACCGTTACACTTTCGCCAGAACGTCGACTCAAATTGTTACAGCTTGCGGAACGATACAATTTCATGATTCTCGAGGACGATTACGATTATGATTTTCATTACAATAGTAGTCCAGTATTGCCACTTGCCAGTCTACAACATCAGGATCGGGTGGTCTATGTAGGTTCCTTCAGTAAGACCGTAGCTCCAGGGTTACGAATCGGATTTCTAGTGGGATCAATGGAGCTTGTAGAGCAACTTTCACTCATTCGAAGATTCATTGACAGAATGGGTGATTTCACCTTGGAACGTGCCATTAGTCGTTTATTGGATTCGGGCGAGATTCGCCGTCACCTCAACAAATCGCTACAGGCATATCGCCGCAGAAGAGATTTTCTGTGCAAGCAGTTAACATTAGAGCTTTACGACTATGTCAGTTTTAAAGTACCGGAAGGCGGAATGGCTGTATGGGCAAAATTCGCTTCTTTCATTAACCTGGACCTCCTAGCAACAAACTTGAAGTCTCGAGGTTTATTGATTTCGCCGGCGAGTAAATACGACACCAAAGAACTAAATTATACGAGATTGGGCTTTGCCTGTATGAACATTGAAGAAATGGAAAAAGGCTTCACAATTTTGCAGGAGGAACTGAAACGACTAAAACCATAGGACTTTTGACGTAGCAATGAATGTATTGTGTTCCTTGTCAGCAAAATTCTCCCGATATGATAGCATAGAGGTAATTGTCTTTCCATTCTCCTCGAATCGGCAAAATCTTCCGGCGAAGTCCCTCTCGTTGGAGGCCTGCCTTTTCAAGTACTCTTGCGGAAGCTCGATTTTCGGAAGCTACGCCAGCTTCAATACGGTGAAGCTTCAGATCCTCGAAACCAAAACGAAGCAATTCTCGAGCAATCTCCGTAGCAAACCCTTGCCCCCAATACTCCGGAGCGAGACTGTAGAAAATTTCTCCCATATTGAAACGGTCAGCCGATAGAGTTAACCCCGCATCACCAACAAAAACATTTCCTTTGTGAAGTATAACGGTAAAAAGATAAGACTTCCGAAGCTCCCTTCGTTGGTCATCGATGGCATCTACTATGATATTTAGTAGTGTATCTTGATTTTCGGGCACTTGCAGGGTATTGAATTGACTCACTTTTGGATCCGCATGCAATTCAAGAAGTTTGTGACAATCGTCTATACAAACTTCTTGCAAAATTAATCTTTCAGTCTTGAGCAGCATCAGTTGATGTTTTGTGGTTGGATTTTGCAAAATTCAATAGATACCTATTTCTTTATGGCTATGAAAGTTATAAAATGGCTTGAATCTAATTTTTGGTTATTCATGTTGTCCGGACTAGTCCTGGGGTTTATCGACCCCCGTTTCAGTCACTTCCTGATGAATTATTTGGAAACCGCTCTCATTTTTATGTTACTCCTCATCTTTTTAAAGATCGATCTTCTGGAGATTATAGAAAGCATGAAGAACTTACGCCAGATGTTCTTCATTTCTTTCATGACTTTATTGGTTGTGCCGATCTTGATCTACTTCGCCTTGGGGCTATTTGCGCCGACACTGGCCATTGGCATGCTTTTACTAACAGCAATGCCATCGGGAATTGGAGCACCAGCATTGGCGGATCTATTGAAAGGCAATGTGGAACTGTCCATGAGTTTGACCATTTTTACTTCCTTTCTAGCCCCTTTAAGTGTCCCTCTGCTCTTTTTTCTTTTGGCAGGAGAGCAAGTACTAATCGATCCACTCAAGTTATTTGAAAAGCTGGCAATTTTAGTTTTTCTCCCCATGATTGTTTCCCAGATTCTCAAGCGTTTTGTGCCAACTCTGATCGAGCAGACCATTCCTTATTACTCTGGAATTAATGTCCTCGTGTTTTTCTTTTTCGTTTACGCGACCATTGGTTCGCAACGTCACCTGTTGCTCGAAGACCCTCTATCCATCATCTGGCAATTACTGATTATGTACCTTGTATATTTATTTCTGCATATTAGCGGCTATTGGATTGGTTATCGTAAAGCTCCGGAAGACCGAATCAGCATTGTCTTATCGAATGCCTATCAGAATAACGGCATGGCGATTGTGCTTGCTGCTGCATTTTTCGATCCGGCGATCCTCATCTTAATGATTCTCTCTGAATTTCCCTGGAATACAATGCCTGCCATGTACGCTTGGTTTTTAAAAAGAAAACAACGTGTAAAAACATAAAACGCGTTGCTACATTTTTAAGATTTTGACCTCAACTCGCCGGTTTCCTTTTTGGTCTTCTTCTGTTTTTTCCGGAAAATATTTTGGCCTACTGAAGCCATAGCCTTTATAGCTCAGTCGCTTAGGGTCGACGCCACTCTTAATCAAAATGTCGTGAATCACTTTGGCCCGCCCAGTCGAAAGTGTCTTAACGAATGGGTCTTTGCTGTTCATCGAACAACATACATGTCCTTGGATTTCAACTTCGATGGACTTGTTTCTTTTGAGCCACAAGAAGAGCTGTTTAATTTTCGGAAATGATTCTTTGAGAAGAATTGCCCGTCCAGTCTTGAAATTCAACCCTTCGACAACATAGCTTTCTCCTACTTTCAACTCTGGAAGAATCAAAGGGATTTCTTTTTCTTCAGTTGATCTTACAGCTTCTCGCACCACAAAATCAATACGAACCTTGCGATACAAACTACGTTCCTCTTCTGTACTCTCGATTTCTCCCATTCCCATGAAGGTAGTAGTATCTACTAAAGTAGCGTAAGAAGATAGGATGAATTCGGTCACTGCCCGAGCCCGGTTTTTTGATAGTACTAAGTTGGAGCTTGCACTTCCTAACTTATCTGCGAAACCCTGTATCTCAATCTCGTACTTCAAATCCTGATCCAGGGAATCCAGATGGACGACCAGAATCTTCTTTTGAGCATCCGTCAACTCAAAAACTCCAACATCATAAAATAGCTCCACTTGGGCGAGGGCTGGAGTTGCGGTGAAAAGAAAGATAGACAAACGGGAAATCAATCTTGTCAACACTGGTTTCATGAAAAATTATTGTCCCATTCTTTTACCAATAAATACATTGACGGTAGGATCAATCGGATTACCTGCCCCCCGTCGGAAGACAACGATCTGACCAGCGTGGTAAATTGCATCAGCAATAGGTCCATTGATGAGGTTCCAAAAAGGGAATTCCGATACCTGATCTCCCCTTTTGAACTTAATGGGCAAAGCAGCCAGATCTGGCTGCTGCTCATCTTTTAACGTATCACTTGCTTTCTTCAATAACAGAAGAGTTTCCGCACGCATCTCCGCAAAAGACTCCGGAGTCGGCTTTCTTGGACGCTCCATAGCTTTTCCCTCAATTGTAGTAGAAATCGTAGTGGCCAGCCCATGAAGATGCTCTAAGGTCTCACGTACACTTCTTGCATCCGCTCCTCTAGGAACATAACCGAGATCTTTTTCCGTCAACCCTTCTGTTGCCCAATAGTACCGAAAGCCCAGCCCGTCCACCAAGCGCCCCATGACGTTTGCAGAAGTGTAGGATTCCGGTGCCGCGGGAATTTCGTAAAAGGGTAATTTTTCCTGAGCGATTAATGCAGACGTCAACAAAAAGTATAGTAGTCCTAGAGAAAAGATTATTTTCTTCATAACGATCGTGAAATAGTGGATTAATGAGGTGTAAATTAGTAATTTTTCGGAACCGCCGAAAGCCCTTTCATTTGGCCTTGGCGGTCCCCCAGTAGTTGAAGCAAGCAATTTTCCACCCTGGAATATACATTGATTTCAAATCCAATAAATGGATCCCATTACTTCTCAAGAGTGAGGGAATGTCCCGATTTAAATGGCAACCTCCTCCCAATTTTTTCCAGATTGGATTAAGCCGGTCTTGCCATTTTCGCACAGAAAGATCGGGAGCCAGGCCATGTTCACAGAAGTATAGTTGCCCGGACGGTTTGAGCACCCTCTTTATCTCAGACAAAGCGGAGGAAACATCTGGAATCGTACACATGGTATAGGTCATTACAACCGAATCTACCTGATTCGCCTCCAGCGGGATGCTTTCCGCTGAAGCTTGGAGGAATTCCACCTGGACCCCACTTTTTTCAATTTCATCGGCAGCGAGATCCCACATTTCTCGGGCAGGATCTAACCCCCAAAGATGGATCACTTTCTCTTGATCATATAAAGCCAAGTTCCTACCAGAGCCAATACCGATCTCCAGTACCCGCCCCCGAGCATGCGGTACAATCTTTTGCCTTTGCTTCATCACGGGGCCAGCAGAACAAGCCCAGTGGGTTACCTTCGGAAGAATATATTTATCGTAGAGATTCATCGATTAAGCGCAAAGCTACCGCCATTTCCTTGTCTATCTGCTGGCCCATTTCAGCAATTGAATACTTAACGGGGTAATCTGGCAATACCCCCTTTCCCTTCGGATGATCATCATCGACTGCCATTTCCAATTTCGCCAGCGGTACTTGAATTCGAATTTT
The DNA here is from genome assembly GCA_028284395.1 of Saprospiraceae bacterium. GTDB lineage: Bacteria > Bacteroidota > Bacteroidia > Chitinophagales > Saprospiraceae > JANQRV01. The sequence continues at coordinate 97,928 of JANQRV010000637.1, read as the reverse complement.
GCTGTTTGGCAATTCGAAAACGGGTGTACCAAAACTTGAGTTGCCAAAATACCCTCCACCACTCTCTTCTCCTATAAAAACTGCTCTTTTATTGGATCGGACAATGGCTGAAAATTCAGCTGCGGTAGAATAGGTCCCACCATTAATCAACACATAGATCTTTCCGCTGTAATTGAAGCTACTGGGCTCTTGTGTACCCAAATTCCTATGATCGGTATACAGAAAGATATCATCTTCGCTTCGGATATTATCAAGATAGTCTGGTACGGCCTCTAATAAAGAAACCTGTTCAAAAGTTAGGCGATTGAGATAACGCGGGTCAATGGTCGCAACCGACAATCGCTCCAAATATTGAAAAGGCGCATTCGTCAAGTAAGAAAACAACAGAGCCCCAAATTCTCCATTGCCCCCCCTATTGTTCCGCAGATCAATAATTAGATGCTCCGTGGCTTTCTCCCTCAGCTTTTGGAAAAAGATGTTTAAAAACGTAGCAAATCCAGTCTCCTCCAAAGGATCATCTTCAAATGATCGTATGCGCAACCGCGCCAGCTTACGTTTGTTGTCAATCGAATAATCATATAAAGATTCTTTGGGGGTCACTGCTTCATGGCCTCCAACCCGGGCATTTATCGAACATCCGAATTTGGTACCGTCAATCTGGTCCACACCATCAATTTCAAAAGACTCGGGAGTATTGATGTATCGGGCGTATAGATTAGCAAATTCTTCCTGAAGCACGTACTCTTTGTAAGTTTCATTAGCTCCATCTGTCGAAATATAGTTCTTAAATTCCTGAATAAGCCCTGGTACCGATTGCTTGTTAATAGTCGACAGCTCGTAAATGTGTACTGGCTCGGACGCCGCACAAGGATTGCCCATGGTATATGCCCGACCATTTGCGAACATCAATTTCAATGGTAGTTTTTTACCATAAAAATTTTGGTAATCTTCCCAGGATTTGGCCGGCAGAACATCCGTATGACCGCAATCGATTTTAGCGGTCAAAGCACTGATCAATTTATCAAAATCCCGTTCTTCTTTGATGATTCGAACGTAGCTTTCCGCCTCTTCTATCATTTTGTTCCATTGCTTTTCGGTTGTATACCAAAATAAACCGGGATGGGTTTGCTCCATCATGTCTTTGAAATAGACGAGATCTTCTCCAAATTTCTTAGCGGATCGACTCTTTTTCTTGCGAGCAAACTCTGCCAGCAACTTTGCTTTCATTTCTTTTTCCCAAGCGATGTTATTTTCATTCATTTTGGCAGCCACTTGATTGAAATCTAAGTCGGATCTAAGATAATTGTATGCTCCCCAAAATGCTTCTTCATAATTCTCTTCTCCGACTTTAAGTTCCATCTCGTGAATGGAAAGAGCACTGTGCTCTAAAAGGCTATCAACCTGACTGGGGGTGTTGGTAAAATCGGTAGAAGTCATCACCCTTTCGGACTGATAATCTAGATTTGCAGTACCTCCATCATACCAGAAAAACTGGTGTCGAATCTCAGATGATAAATTCCAGGTAGCGGTCTTCAAATACCACTTGCCCTCACTTTTTTCGTATTGAAGGTAAATCTGTTGTTCCTTAAGCATCATTTTAAGCGGGAAACGACCAGATCTACCACCATTCCAACCCCGGTTTGTCTTAAGAAACTTCTTACCCTTTGGACTTAAGTTCAGATCCATTGCAACAAAAGCTAACGATGAGCGCTCGATGTACAATTTCCCCTTTAGCAGAGATTTTCTCAGTCCATCTTTTTGATCGAAGTCAATAACCATCACCTCTTCTCCATTGATGTTTATCGATTTTCGCCAAATAAAATCATAATAATCCTCAATACCTTTGTTTTTCGGTCGATCAATTTCCAGCATTAGATATTCACCAGGTAAATTTCCCCAGATTGGCTGTATGGAGTTGTAAGTTGAATGATGGACCTGACTTTTCAATTTCTTATCTTCTGCATATCTACCTTTTAGCAATCCGACTCTCCTCTTTCGCCCCCGGGCATATACCTCGAAGAGCACTTCTTTAAAGCCTACAAATTTGCCATCACTGAGCGTCCGATCCCTTAAAAAACCAGTTCTAACATGGGGATCGAGGTTGTAGTTCTCAGGAACTTTCAGGAATGCCTGTTTCACCAATTCCAATACATTGGGAGGGGTGACTACTATCTCCGGTAAATTCGTTCGATCCGGAGCTAACAATACCGTTATTCTTTTCTGAATGGTGGGAATCGCGAGTCGTTTTGTTTGGTATCCAATGAAAGAAACCAAAACGGTTCCATCCGCATAGGCATCCGGAATCTTCAAAACGAAAGCCCCAAGACTATTGGTCGAAGTTCCTAAACCACCACCCGCTACCTGAATATTGGCATAGGGCATTGGTTCACCCGAATCCTGATCAACCACGGTTCCCGACACTTCGATGATTTGGCAGGCGGCATGAAAAGGCAGGACGAATAAACCTATAAAGAGAATCGTTCGGAAGGTATTCAACATAGAAATGGAGTTTGTTAGAAGATACACAAACTACGTTTATGGGTCAAGACGGGATCAAACATGGCCTTTTCCGGCTCTTGATTTAAATGTTAGATTTAATTGCAAAGTGCTACTTCAGCTAAAGCACCATCCCAAAAAACTCTTTCAAAAGATCGTAAAATGTAGCCTCATCACCAAATGGACGCTCAATAACTACTCCGTTTTGGGTCTCTTTAAAGGTTTTTCCAGTAAGCGTGATCCGGCCCACCTCAGTGAGTCTGGAACAGACTTTATTCTTTGTAAAATGAGAATCTGGAGAGGTCTGTTGAAACCGGCACATATCTTCAAATTCGTCCAATGTTCTTTCTTGTTTGGAAAAGATGTACTCTCTTTTCCAATAACTGGAGGTCCATTTACTGACTAAAATATGTGTGTCATTGAATTGCTGGAATTTAAACTTCGATCGCTCATCCTTTATTTCTTTTCCAACGATAATTGGGAGAGGGCCTACGGAAAAATCACCGGCACCTACATCAACCAGATATTCCAATCGGTCTACCTTTACGATTAGAGCTAAGTGGTCGAATTCCGGTCCAAACTCAGCTTTGTCTTTATTCCACATTCTAGCTGACACCATCTTTGCTTCAAAACCAATCAACTTCAATAGGGTGCAAAAAAGGCCATTTAACTCATAACAAAATCCCCCCCGTCGATCCAAAACCACTTTTGTAAACAATAGGTTGGGGTCAAGCCGGATCTCTTTACCCCAATGAATGTCCAGGTTTTCAAATGGAACTTGTAGTAAGTGTTTTTTTTGTAAGTCTTTCAAAACAGATAGTGAAGACGATGGATTGCCATCATATTTAATACGTTGAAGATAGGAGTCCTTATCCATACATTAAAGGCTTTATTTTTTAAACATTCTGACCCCGATTATGGATGTGGATTTTTTACAAACAAGGTTATTTTACCTATATTGCTCATATGAATAAGAAAGAACGCCGACTGGCTGCCATTATGTTCACGGACATTGTAGGCTATTCCTCAATGATGCAAAAGGATGAGGAGTATACTTCACGACTTCGAGCACGGCACCGGGAAGTATTCAACCGGTTACATGAACAATTTGGGGGTCAGGTGATCCAATATTTTGGAGATGGAACGCTCAGCATTTTTCCAAGTGCTGCCGCTGCTGTAGAATGTGCAGTAGCCTTACAACAAGCCATGAAAAGGAACCCGAAAGTTCCGCTTCGAATCGGGATTCACACTGGCGATATCACCTTTAATGATGAAGATGCTTACGGAGATGGAGTCAATGTTGCGGCTCGCATCGAAGCTTTATGTGTACCCGGCGGTGTTTTTATCTCTGGCAAAGTATACGATGACATCAAAAACCACAGTCGTTTAAAAGCAAAATCTCTTGGTGAATTTACGCTGAAAAACATCTACCAATCAGTCGAAATTTACACGATTACCAACAAGGGAGTTACGGTCCCGGAATACGAATGGAACAAGCCCAAACCCGTAGGTAAGCCGAGCAAAAATAAGCATCGAAAGTCCACTCGTCAAAATACCACGCAATCACAAAAAGGCGGAGGAAAAAGCAAGTGGGCTGCCGGATTGTTGGCATTCTTTTTCGGGCCTTTAGGTGTTCATAGGTTCTATTTGGGCCAACGGAAGTTGGGAATCTTATTTTTGACATTATTCAGTCTTTTTATTTTTGTACTCCCGGACATGGCTCAATTCATTGCTGTATTGGGTTTTATCGCTTTCATTGACTTTATTATTTTCTTTACGATGCCCAAACACGCCTTCGATGCCAAGTACAACAATATAGATACATCATCGAAACAAGAGTCCTACTTTCCTGAAGAGCAAACAGACGTTGCCGATCCCAAGCAAATGCTCAGTGATCAGTTTGAAGATTATAAAGGCCGAGGCATCAAAGCTTACCGCAGTTATGACTATGACGAAGCCATTCACTTTTTCCAGAAGGCCATTGAGATCAAATACGATGACCCGGAAGTACATTTCCTAATTGCCCGATGCTATTCTGTAAACGAGGCAGCTCAAAAGGCAATTTCCCATCTCGACGTTGCTGTTGCCTTCGGGTTAAAGGATCCGGAACGAATCAGTACCCATCCGGATTTGGCCTACATGCGAACGGACGCCGAATACGATCAATTCAAAGAGAATGGGTACCGACTTCCGAAAGCACCACCACCTTTAAATCCTGACTTGTTTGATCCTGACAGCACCGACGAGCCCGATCTGCTGGCTCAATTAAATGAATTACAGCGCCAGTGGGAATCGGGCATACTCACTGATGAAGAATATCTCCTGTTACAACAAAGGATCAAATCCGGGAACATATAGACATTTGTAACCTTCCGGTCCCTGACTTCCGTCTAACTATTGCTCCCGTCGTATTGCCGGCGAGAATACTCATCTAACTTCCACCATTATGATTAAGAACTATCTAAAGGTAGCTTGCCGACAATTGTTTAAATACAAAATGTTTTCTGCATTGAATATACTCGGGCTGGCAACCAGCATGTCAGTATGTTTGCTGGTCATCATGATCTTGATGGATCAGTTTTCATACGATTTATTTCACGAGAAAAAAGATCGGATTTATCGTGTGATCTCTGATATTGAAGAAAAAAATGCCCCGGCAGAAGTCCTCTTTGCAGAAAATGCCTCCGCCCCAATGCCAATCGCCGAGGCTCTGCAATCCTCTTTCGAGGGAGTAGAGCACACAACACGCCTTGCTTTAATTAGAAGCGACACAAAATCAGAAAACAAAGTAATACCGTTGAAGGGGCTATGGACCGAGCCGAGTTTCTTCACTGTATTTAGTTATGGCTGGCTGGAAGGGAATCAACAATTAGCCCTACAAAAACCGAATTCCGTCGTCCTAACCAAGACGACTGCTGAGAAACATTTTGGTACAGACAACCCCGTAGGTCGACAATTGGAACTCAATAACTTGGGAATGTTTTTAGTAACTGGTGTCGTTCCTGATCCTCCGCTTCGTTCCTACCTCCAATTTGACTTCCTGGCTTCACTTTCCACACGTGTCCGGCTTGAAAAAGAGGAACGAACGTCTTTACTACTCAACAACTGGGAGAACATTTATCAAAGTTGGGTCTTTTTGACCCTCAAGCCTGGTTTTAGAAAAGACTATTTAACGAAGGGATTACAGCAAATCGCCATGGAACAAAGTCACCGCAGTCCAAAATTCAATTTTGCTTTTGAAGCACAGTCTCTGGCGGACATTACACCTGGGCCGGCACTATCGAATGAAGTTGGATTCGCCTTACCGATCTTCGCTCTCTATTTCTTAGGTGGACTGGGCCTGATCATTATTCTTACGGCCTGCTTTAATTACACAAACCTATCGATCGCTCGTGCCTTGAAGCGGGCCAGAGAAATCGGAATAAGGAAAGTTTCAGGAGCTCAAAGACCACAGATAGCGGTACAGTTTCTGACGGAGTCTATTCTCATTTCGTTATGCTCACTCCTTGTGGCCATCTTCTTCCTGGAATTACTGATCCCAGCTTTCTATGATATTGACCCTTTATTGAGTGAGTTTTTTCATTTATCTAGAAGTATTCCACTCTATGCGACCTTTGTACTATTCAGCATCATAGTTGGAATAGTTGCTGGTGTTTTTCCTGCCCTCCATCTGTCTAAATTGCAGCCAAAAACCATCCTCAAAAATATCTCCAGTATCAAATTATTCTCCCGTCTGGCATTGCGTAAGTTTTTGATCATCATCCAATTTGCGCTTTCCCTTTTATTCGTCATCTCCACAATTATCCTTTTGCGTCAACAAAATCACATGTTGTCTATTGATTTAGGAATCAAAACAAACAACATCGTCAATGTTGATTTACAAGGTATGGATTACAATCACTTTACCCGCTCAATTAGCCAAATACCGGGTATCGAGGAGGTTTCGGGATCTATGATCGTTCCTGCAGTCGGTTTAAATGATGGCATGATCGTGAAAAGACCAAATGAAGTTGACTCTCTTGCCATTGATTACAATCGGGTAAGTTCTAATTTTCTATCCAATATGGAATTGAAATTAATTGCTGGGCGAAGTTTCCCTGAAAATACCTCTATGGTCGAAGAGAAGTTTGTCATCTTAAATGAAACTGCCGTGCAGCGACTAAACATGGGAACACCTCAAGCTGCAGTGGGTCAGCCATTGCTTTACAAGAGCCGATACGGATCCGGTCGATGGAATACAACACCACTAACCGTTATTGGTGTCATAGAAGATTTCCATTATCAAAATGTAGCTCGCCCCATTGGAGCTTATGGCATCCGACACAACGATCGTCAACTTGATTTTGCCAACATTAACATTAGCGGTTCAGAAATACCGGCTACCATTGCTGGTCTGAAATCCGCATGGAAAGAACTGGATCCCGTTCATGAATTCAAATATTCCTTTTATGACGAGGAAACGGCAAAGCGATTCCGACACTTCACGGTCATTTCCAGAATCGTCGGATTTGTTGCATTTCTAGCGATCATTATTGCTTGCCTTGGACTGCTTGGCATGGTCACTTATGCAGTAGAAGGAAGAATCAAAGAAATTGGCATCCGAAAAGTTCTCGGAGCAACGGAAGGAAACCTTATCTGGAACCTGTCCCGTGGATTCATTCAGATCATGGGCATTGCTGCAATAATAGCGCTACCGGCAGCTTGGTTGCTCAATAACATTTGGCTTCAAAGTTTGGCAACTCGCATTTCAGTAGGATTCGAGATCCTGTTAATAGGCGTTGCATTGATATTCTGCCTCGGCTTGTTAACCATCATACCACAAACCTATAGGGCCGCAACAAGCAATCCATCGGATATGCTCCGCACTGAATAAGGAAATCGATTTATCAGTAAAACTTATTTTTCCTACAAATTAGAAATTAACTTGTTTCCAATTTCTATTTTTCCTACATTTAGGAAAAATAAGTTTTGTAATGAAAGGTAAGCACTTAGGAGAGTTTGAGGAAATTGTGCTATTAACCATTGGCATTCTCTATGATGAAGCATATGGAATTGCAGTCCGCAATGAAATTCAAAACCGCTTGAATAGAAAGGTTGGCTTGGGGGCCTTACACGCTACCTTGGTTCGTCTGGAGAAAAAAGGCTATTTAAATTCTCGGCTAGGAGAAGCTACTCAAAAGCGAGGTGGTAAGAGGAAACGCTACTACCAGGTGACGACCAGTGGACAAAGATCCTTACTCGAAACTCGTCAAACCAGAGAACAGCTATGGAGTGCAATTCCTAAATCGGCCTTTAATCTGGGGCTCAGTTAAGCAAATGAAGAACCGAGAAAAAAAACGCCCGCCGAAATTCGCTAGGCAATTCCTAAACTGGTTTTGTCGTCGCGATCTACTTGAGAATATTCAAGGGGATCTCGATGAAACCTTTGAAGATCATTTATCGAAATACTCTTTTTCGAAAGCCCGTAGATTGTACACCTGGGAAGTAATCGGGTTATTCCGGCCAGGGATTGTCCGGCAATTTCGATTTTTAGAGAACACCTCAATTTCTAGTGCCATGTTCAAAAACTATTTGAAAATAGCCGTTCGGCAAATCCTGAAATACAAACTCTTTTCTGGACTGAATATCGCTGGACTTGCATTGAGTATGTCGGTATGTTTACTCCTGATAATGATCTTAGTCGATCAATATTCATACGATCTATTCCATAAAAAAAGAGACCGGATATGCAGAATCATCTCTGACCGGCAATGGCAGGAACCAGCCAATCGAGCCAGATTATCAACCGCTCCACTCCCACTTGTTGAAGAATTTAGTGAACGCTATCCCTGGATTGAAAAAACGCTCCGGGTAGCGGGAGTAGGTGGCACTTTCAAAACTGACGAGAAAACAGTTTCATTTGGTGGAGCCTTAGCGGACACTTCTTTTTTTGAGGTCTTCAGTTTTGATTGGTCCCGCGGGAATCAACACACTGCATTGTCGAATCCCAATTCTATTGTCCTGACGGAAAAAATGGCCCAGGCTATATTCGGAAACGAGGATCCCTTGGGGCGTACTATCGAATTCATTGATCATGGCATTTTGACGATCACTGGGCTTATGCCAGACCCTCCTCAAAGGTCGCACTTGAAGTTTGATTTTCTACTATCATTCAGCACTGCCGATATCCTGGATGAAAAAAGAAAAGCGATTTATCAGTTATACGATTGGGAAACGGGACATTCGGGTCATGTTTACTTATTGCTTGATGATCCGAGGCATCAAAAAGAACTGGATCGCGCTTTGGCCCAAATTGCAACTGGACGTTCGAAAAGACATCCGAATTTCAACTATTATTTGGAATCGCAAGCACTCACAGCCATTTCTCCCGGGCCAGACCTTCAAAACGGTATTGGAGGGGCAACACCTTATTTTGTCATGTATTTCTTGATTGTGCTGGGGATTGCAGTGATTTTCTCAGCGGCATTCAACTATACAAACCTTTCGATTGCACGAGCTTTGAAGAGGGCGCAGGAAATAGGCATCCGAAAAGTAAATGGCGCGAAAAGACGTCAAATCATTTTTCAATTCCTTTGTGAAGCGGTTCTAATTTCGATATTAGCACTATTCATTGCCATTTTTATCCTGGAATTCTTAATCGCTCACTTCTATGGATTGGATCCCTTTGTAAGTCAACATTTCCACCTTCCCAGAACCCCATTTATCTATCTGGCATTTCTCGGTTTTAGCATCCTGGTTGGAGTGGTTGCAGGATTGTTTCCGGCGCTTCACATCTCTGCTTTCCAACCGGTACAGGTGTTAAAAAAGCTGGAAAACACAAAAATGTTTACAAAGATCTCTCTGCGAAAAGCACTGATCGTTTTCCAGTTTACCTTTTCATTGCTTTTTATCCTGGTGACGATCATTGTCGTTCAACAGCAACAACACGTCATGAAAATGGACCTTGGGCTTCAAACTGAAAACATCATCAATGTTCATCTTGATGAGATCGACTATAACCTCTTTGCTCAGCGAACCAGTCAAATCGAACAGGTAAGTATGGTTTCGGGGTCCAGCAATATTCTTGCCCAGGGCTGGACACCACATACATTAGCTCATTTTAACGATCAGACCGATTCCGTCTACATGGGATCTTGTTTTGTGACCAGAAACTTCATGGACAATTTGGAAATTGAATTGATAGCCGGACAAAATTTCCCTGAAAATACTTCTACCAAAAGAGAACAATTTATCCTGATCGACCAAACAATTGCGGCAAAAATGGGGGAGCACCCTTACCAGGCCATTGGACAGTCCTTACAAATTGATACGCTCCTTTTGACCGTGATTGGAGTTTTCAAACCCGTTACTGCCAACAACGTATTCTTTGAATCGGCCGGATATTTCAGTTTCCGGTATGCCCCCGACCGGATCAGTGTGGCAAATGTGGCCGTAACTGGAAAGGACATTCCAGCTACGATCGAAAAGATGCAAACTGCCTGGCAAGATCTGAATCCCAAACATCCCCTCAATTACGAATTTTATGACGAACAGGTTTACCAGATGTCCAAATTCTTTACTATGGCATCCCGCATAACTGGTTTTGTGAGTTTTTTAGCCATTGTGATTGCCTGCCTGGGATTACTGGGAATGGTCACCTATGCAGTAGAAGGTCGAATTAGAGAAATAGGTATTCGGAAAATATTAGGGGCTAGTGAAGCTAACTTATTGTGGAAATTTTCGAAAGGTTTTTTCTTCCTGCTGGGCGTTGCCAGTCTAATTGCATTGCCTACTTGTTGGTTTCTCTCCAATATGTGGCTGCAACAGTTTGCCAACCGAATATCAGTTGGTATTCCGATTTTTTCAGTAGCGGTTGGCCTGATTTTTCTCTTAGGCAGCTTGACGGTCATACCCCAGATCTTTTCAGCGGTCAAAGCCAATCCCGTAGATATGATCAAGACAGAATAATTGGCTCCGACCACTGAAATTCGAAGTTTACTGTAGCTGAAAGAAGTTTCCTGAGTTTCTGATTCCAGTCAATTTCTCATTTTCCCAAACGAATTCAATCACCTCTCCAGAACCGGGAGATAGTTCCACCCTGATGGTCTCTGGCTTGACGTAAGGAGTAGCGACACAATGCATATTTCCCATCGTAACTTTAATTTCCTTGTCATCACCAATTATTCGGCACGTACCCAATTCTTCACTGTAAAAAGTGCCCGAATAAGCCGCGAAGGAGTGCGACAGTTGCCACTTTCGTTCGGCCCTTTTAGCCAGTCCTTTCTTCCAGGCCTCTTGACGTTTCTCAAGTCTTTCCGACAATTCCGCTAATTGTTGTTGATAGTACTCCTGGGTACCTTCTGTTTCCAACAGGGAATCATAGGCATAATTTGCCAGTAAATGCATCAAGTGGTAACCAGCACCTGCGTCGTTCACCATTACTGCTACACCTAACTTCTTTTCGGGCATGAAGGATACATGAGTAAAAAAGCCCGGAAAACCACCAAAATGATAGATTACCTTTTGGTCTTTAAAGGTGCCTATTTCCCAGCCCTCTCCGTATCCTTCACCATTGTACGGAAATTCGCGATCGGTAATCCTGACGGTGGCCTGCTGAGACTTTTCAATAATGGAATTTGGAAAAATTTGTTTATTCCCAAGTCTTCCACCTTGCACTTGTATTTTTAACCATTTTGCTAAATCGTTTGCCGTAGTGACCAGCCCACCAGCAGCCTGCATAGTGTTATCTTTCTTCATCAGGTAAACCGGTTTAATTTCATCGACACCAAGGCCCGCATAGGCTTTTGCCATGGGCCAGTTCTGCTCTTGCACCTGTGACATATAGGCGCTGGTTTGCAACATACCCGCAGGCTGAAAAACCTCCTTGGCCAGCCAATCCTGCCATTTCCTTCCAGTGACCTGATCTACGATAATGGAATAAATATTGTAGCCAACATTGCTATACTGGTAATTTCCGAGTCCAGCTTTATTGGGACGACAAAATTTCATCAGCTTTACCATCGTCGCTAAGTCATGCTCTCCGCTATAAGCAGCGCGAAAACTAATCCCCTCATTGAAGATCCCGGAAGTATGATTCAACAAGTCCCTGATTTTTATACGATCAGCTTTGATTGCGGGGTCAAATTTGGTCTCTGGGAAATACTTAATCAACGGATCATCCAGGGAGATAATACCCTTTTTGTCTAACAATGCAGCCAACAAGGCCGTAAAGGGCTTTGTACTGGAGGCAATATAGTAATTTGTTGATGGCGTTGTTTGCATGCCTTTCTCGAGATCAGCTTTCCCAAAACCTTCGGCAAATACCGTTTGATCGCCGTTTATTACTGCGATACTAAACCCTGGGACGGAAGGTAGCTCCTCCAATACCTGGCTGTAATATCGCGGAGCCTCTTTTTTGAACTTTGTAGAAGATGATTGTGCCATTACAGAGGATGTCATAATGACAATTAAAGTTACCCTGAGAATGTTTTTAATGCCTTGCATAGGTTTCACTTTTTTTCGCCACAAACTTATAGCAGTCTCCTACCAAAGTCTTGAACAAATGAAACCCCCTCTAACATTTGCACCGAATCAAGAAAAGCGCTGTAACCTCAACTGGGTTAATTTTCGAAATTGGCCAGGACTAACCTCCAAACAGGACTTAAAAGTCCGGTTGAAATGACTCTGGTCTGAAAAACCCGATGCATAAGCGATTTGTGATAAGCTGGTTCGATGGCTAGAAAGTTCTGCCATCGTCTTTTCCAGACGGAGTCTACAAACATATTCTTTGATCGAACACTGGAAGTGTTTCCGGAAAACCCGTGCCAGATAAACCGGATGTATTCCAATCCAAGAAGCCATTTCTTTGGTCCGGATCAGTTGATCAAATTCATCTTGCAACCTTTCCTGCAGCAGTCGCAGCCAATCCGGCATTGGTCCCTTGCAAGACGGCTCAGATGAAGTCGTTAGCCCAAACAGATCGATCAACTCCTCTTCCAGTTCTATTGCCGTTGGCTCGCGATAGATGGCATGCAACAAGCGTATTAAGTACTTTGAATAAGGTAAGCCATGAAACCACATCAGATCGAAAACGGGCTGAGACTCCAACCACTCCTGAAAAATAGCCTCCTTCGGGATTAGAGAAATAAGTCTTGCACCCGCTGAACCAAATTGGTTATCATGCTTGACAAAGTTTGGTTTTATCACAAAGCTCATGGAAGAGGCAACTACTTCTTGATTACCATATTGCTCTCTTACCTTGCCGCTCACTACGATGCTCAGTTTTGATACTTTATCATAGTGCCGACCATAGGAATGATGCGACGGATATTGAATGTCAATCACCTCTATTGGGCCAATTGTTTTTCGACGAATATCTTTTTGCCAATCTTTCCCATTACTTTCCTTAGAAGAAACAATCATTAGGGTTTATTTCCATAGACACAAAATCTAGATCGATGGTCTAAACTTTGATGAAAATTTTCCGGCTATAAAGAATCCAGGCAATCCCTAAAACAAAGAAGACATTTGCCAGCGCATACGCTAGAGAAGCATTGTAACTAGACAAATAAGGTGTAAAAAAATTGTGATACAACCAATTTCCAAGGGTCTGTGATGTTCCCCCCTCTGTTGTCCAATGGATACTATAGAGAAGTTTGGCAACAATACTAGATATCACATAAGCGATCAACGCATTGGTACCATAGACCACGAATGGTTTCGTCCACCATTTAATTTTCAGAACATCGGTAAGCCAATAAATCACTCCTAAAGACAGCAGTGCTAGCCCACTACTGTAGAAGACGTAGGAGCTCGTCCAAATTTTCTTGTTGATGGGGAAAAACAGATCCCAAATCAAACCAATTGTGACCAGAATGGCACCAAAAGCCAGCAAAGCCGAGACCTTTTCGTGATCACTTTTACTGGTTTTCAACCATAGTCCGGTAAGAACACCGCTGATTCCTGTGACAAAGGCCGGCATAGTGCTCAATATTCCCTCCGGGTCCCAAACTTTGGCTTGTGACCACAGATGCCCCCCCAAAAGTGTGCGATCCAGCCAGGCGCCGAGGTTAGTAGTTGGATCCAAATTAGGGGGGTAACCATCTGGCACTGGCACCAGTGTCATCAAGCCCCAATAGAGCAGTAGCAACCCCAGTCCGATCAAAAGTTGCGCACGCCATCCGGTTTTCAAAAATAGAAGTCCACAGAAACCATAGACCAAGGCAATGCGTTGCAATACACCGGGTATGCGTAACCTACTAAAATCATACATATTCCATCCAATGACCACCATTCCCAATACGCTGGCAATGGCAAGATACAGGAAGGTTCGCCGGAGCTGTTGACGAGCGCTAAAGACCTCTTTAAAAAAGACCGACAAGGTCGCTATCCCCAAAAAAATGTAGTGGAAGATGATTTTGCTCCCGGCATCCTGGGGTTCTTTGATTCCAAAATTGGGCATTGCAGCCAGAAACAGCCCCAATCCAAAAATAATCGCCGTACGGGTCAAAATCTTCTTAACAATGCCGGCATGTTTATCCCCTCTCTCTTTACGCTTGCCTAAAGCAAACGCAACTGATACTCCAACCATAAATAAGAAGAAAGGAAATACGAGATCAGTTGGTGTGCAACCATGCCAATCGGCATGTAGAAGAGGTGAGTAGACAGAGTCCCAAGACCCTGGGTTATTAACTAAAATCATACCCGCGATCGTAATGCCCCGGAATACGTCCAGCGCGAGTAGTCGTCTTGCTTGATCCATTTTGTTGGCTTTGCGTTTCTCTAAAGATCGAAATTTTAAATAAAACCTGTCCCTTTTCCAACTATTAAAAGATGCCGGTGTCTCTTAACAGCGTATTACTTCATTCAGTAACAAACTCTCAAATAATACTTAAAAAAGATGAAATGAGCATGAACTTTTTTCATCAAAAGTTCACCAAACAGAATGATGAAAAAAGTTCCATGCGACCCGCCTCTTTGAGTCGGGTAAAAAGCGAAGCGGTTGCATGTGTTTAAAATTTTTGCAATTAATTCGTTTTCATTTCATTGTAAAAATTTTAAACACATGAATAATCAAGTTAACATTTTCTGTCTCGCAGTATTCACTTTACTTTTTACCGTCAACTTAAACGCTCAGAAATGGGGTAAAATCACTGGTGAAGGCCCCATTGTCAAAAAAGAACTTAGCCTGGACAAATTCAACAAAATTGGTCTTGGCGTACACGGTGAGGTTACTTTAAGCAAAGGAAACACCCAAAAGGTAATCATTGAAGGCGAAGAAAACATTATTAACAACATTGAAAGAGATGTGGATAATGGAAAATGGTCGATTGAATTTGATGACAAGGTGAGAAATCACAAGAAACTAAAAATCTACATCACAGTTCCGGAAGTAAAGGGCCTGTCCATTGCTGGTTCCGGAGAAATCATCTCAGAAGATAGATTCGGAAAAGTAGACAATATGAAAATGTCCATTGCTGGTTCCGGCACCATTGAGTTTTCCGGCAGTTCAAATGAGCTGAAAGTAAGTATTGCTGGTAGCGGCACTGTCCGAGCGGAAGAATTTCAAGCAACCAATTGTAAAGTAAGTATTGCCGGTTCTGGTGATTGTTATATAGACGTAGATGACCGCCTGGAGGTTTCCATTGCTGGAAGTGGCGACGTACGATATAAAGGATCGCCATCCGTAAAATCCAGTATCGCCGGAAGCGGAAATATTAGCAGCCTGTAAACATCCCGTAAATGGGGCTCCAGACTGGGATGCCGCGATGAAGCGGTGTCCCAGTCTTCGAGACTTTCCTTTTAACTAATGAGACCCCAACCTCGAACCTCCTTATCGTCTTTCTTCAAATACATCTTTATAGGTAAATGTTTTGGCAATGACAAGCCGGGATCTTCCTCAAGAATTCTTGTCGCCAAATTTCTCGCCGCTTTCAGTACTCTTCCATCTTTAGCCAGATCCGCTATTTTGAAATTCAGGATACCACTCTGTTGAGTCCCTTCCATGTTTCCCGGCCCACGAAGTTTAAGATCGGCCTCGGCGATTTCGAAGCCGTTGTTGGTACGTACCATAGTCTGAATCCGCTCTTTGGCCTCATTCGACAATTTGAAACTCGACATCAAAAGGCAATAGGACTGCTCTGCGCCTCGCCCGACCCGGCCTCTTAACTGATGCAACTGTGAAAGTCCAAATCTTTCGGTATTCTCAATTACCATGACCGATGCATTCGGTACGTTCACCCCCACTTCTATGACGGTGGTCGCCACCATGATTTGCGTTTCATGCCTAGCAAACCTTTGCATTTCATAATCTTTGTCGGCCGGCTTCATCCGTCCGTGAACGACACTAATCTTGTATTCTGGTAGTGGAAATTCGCGGCAAAGTGCTTCGTAACCTTCTTCCAGGTTCTGCAAATCGAGTTTTGCACTTTCCTCAATCAAGGGGTAAACGACGTAAATTTGCCGTCCTTTGGCAATTTCTTCACGCATAAAACCAATCACTCTCATTCGATGATTCTCCGTTCGGTGAATGGTCTGAACCGGCTTCCTCCCCGGAGGTAATTCATCGATGACCGATACATCAAGGTCACCATACAGTGTCATCGCCAAGGTCCGGGGGATCGGAGTTGCCGTCATTACCAAAACGTGCGGAGGTAACGGTTTGCTCTTGGCCCAAAGTTTGGCCCGCTGTGCTACTCCAAAACGATGTTGTTCGTCGGTAATGGCCAGACCAAGGTTTTTAAAGACCACCTTATCTTCTATTAAAGCATGCGTGCCTATCAAGATGTGAACCTCTCCTAACTCCAATAGTGATAATAACTCTTTGCGTTTTTTGCCCTTAATACTACCGGACAGAAATGCAACCCGAATGCCAAGACCCTCTACGTAGGCACTAATAGATTGATGATGTTGCTGAGCCAGGATTTCGGTAGGCGCCATCAGACAAGCTTGAAAGCCATTATCAAGAGCAATCAACATGGTCATTAGCCCAACAACGGTTTTACCACTTCCGACATCTCCCTGTAATAGGCGATTCATTTGGATACCAACGCGAAGGTCCCTGCGAATTTCTTTTATCACTCTCTTTTGCGCACCCGTTAATTCAAAGGGTAATTTCTCCTGATAAAATCTATTGAAAAACGTACCGATTTGTTCAAATTCATAACCTTTAATGACTTTCTTCCGACGTCCCTTAATTTGCAATAATTTCAACTGTAAAAAAAAGAGTTCTTCAAATTTAAGACGCTGACGGGCTTTGTCCAACTCCGCTTGACTGGAAGGAAAATGAATGTTTGTAATGGATTCGTAATGGCTTGGAAATTGCAACCTACGAACCAGTTCAGCCGGTAAATTTTCCTCCAAATCTGTTGGAGTAATCTGATCCATCAGTGCCTTCATGAGTCGGCGACGTGCCTTGGCATCCAGACCTTTGGTATTCAATTTCTCAGTACTCGCATAGACGGGGGCAAAAGTAGCTGCTTGTCGCACACCTTCTGATCCGACCTTTTCAATTTCCGGGTGTGGTATGCTAATATTCCCTTTAAATGAATTCACCTTCCCAAAAACGATGTATTCGCTACCCACCAAGAGATTGTTTTGAAGCCAGTGGACGCCAGTAAACCACACGAGGTCAATTACTCCTGAGTCATCCCGGAACCGCCCTACCAGTCGACGTTTACGACCACTTCCCGCCACATCCAGTCTGCGAAGAATGCCTCGAAGTTGAACCGAACCACTTTGATCGTGCAAATCCCTAATTCTATGAAAGCTCGTTTTATCAACGTAGCGGTAAGGGAAATGAAAAAGCAGATCTCTGAACTTGTAAATGCTCAACTCTTTTCTAAGCAGCTCTCCTCGTTTCGGGCCCACTCCTTTTAAAAACTCAATCGGCGTTTCTAATTTATCGACTCCCGTCTTCATACGCTGATAATTGTAAGGCCAAATTAAGAACTTTAACGATTAATGAGGTGTTGGAAACTCTTGAAACCGATATTTTGTTTTTAGGTTAAATTTTTCAATATTGGTTCAATTGAAAAAATAATCATGGCAACAGTTAGACAAAAGCAGGTAGCTGAAGTAATTAAGAGAAATTTCAGTATGGTTCTGCAACAGGAGGGCAGTTATATTTATGGAAGCGAGGTTTTAGTTACCGTGACGAACGTGAAAATGACGCCCGATTTCAGCATGGCTAAAATCTATCTTAGTGTATACAATACGGAGAACAAGCAGGAAGCCATTCTTGAGATGGAGGAAAATATAACGCGCTTGAAACAATCCTTGGCATATAGGATTAAAAAGCATGTGCGAAGAATGCCTGACATTCAGTTTTTTCTAGATGACACCCTAGATGAAATGGAAAGGCTCAACGCTTTATTCAATAAACTACACGAGGAAAAGCAAATGGGAGGAGAAGAGAACGAGGGATGATCAATCCCCCCTTCTCTTTTCAACCATATTTTCAATCGCTGCTATCAGGCCAATCAATCGATCGGCATTTTCCACAACGGGTCCTGTTGTTTCAAAATCATTTATGGCGACAACAATTTGTCGGTAGAATTTGTCTACGTCAAATTTCTGAGCGCCTTCCATCATGCCTTTCGGCATCCGGATTTCCAGTTGTTCCGTGATAGAACGGCTTACAAAATCTTCTGCGAAAGCTCCTTCCGGACTTAATTGTTTGACCAGCAGTGCTTCAGACATACCCTCCTTCAAGATTTCTGCTGAAGTGGGGTCAGTAACCCGAAGTTCTTCGTAAACCCGATCAATTTGATCGTATGCCGTCTCGTAATTGCGCTCCTCGAAAGCTTCTTTCAATTGTTCTTGTAACTCAGGATGGGCATCTCCCTGCATTTCCATATTAGCAGATAATTCTCGGATCAGGTGATCTGTATTCACCTGGATCAAAGCATCCTCCCCAAAGGTATCGACAATAATGGTCCTCCAGCTCTGAACTTTATCCAGTACGCATATTAAGCCATTCCTATATTTGAATCCACGATTTTTAAGACCAATGATGCGATCCCTTAGGGTACCATATTTTCCGGAACCTAACTCCGGTACAATACCCAATATCAGTTGGCGCCCCATGTCATTGACCCCCGAAACCACCACTGCAGATCGCCCGGAAATTTGTTGCCGATTAATTGATAAAGCTAAGAATGTGTATTGGCTCAGATCTCTGTCTTCAAATGCTTCAATCAGCGACGGCTCTTGTTCTTCCTTTACGATCGATTGGACTTCCTCCTTCTTTTGTTTTTGTTGAACCGGGGCGTTCTTCTTGTCGAAAGTTTTGCGCCACTTACCAAATAGCTTGCCTTTAGATTTGGGTTGGGGGCCACCGTTAAAATACTCTTCATCCTGCTTGGCAACGCGGGCAGCTACCAAAATGCTGACCTCGTAAAGGATGTATAGTGGAATGCCAATCAGAAATTGGGTAACGACATCCGGCGGGGTCAAAATGGCTGCCAACATCAAAATACCAATAAAGGAATGTTTCCGGTATTTCTTCATTCCCTCAGGGGTAACGATCCCTACTTTGGCAAGGAAGTAAACGACAATTGGTAATTCAAAGATCAATCCTGCCGGCAAGGTAAACATTACCATATAGTTGACAAACGATTTGAGTGTCGGAGAATTGGTTACACCGGGAATCTCGTATCCTCCCAGGAAATTGACGGCAAATGGAGCGATGACAAAGTATCCAAATAGAACTCCCAACATGAACAGGAAGGAACAAATAAAAATAATACCTCGGGTGGCGCTCCGTTCATTCTCGTACAATCCTGGGCGAACAAATGACCACATCTCCTTAAATACGTACGGAAATGCAACCACAAACCCACCAATAAAACTTACTTTAATACTGATAATAAAGGTCTCTGCAAAATCCGTCGCGATCTTCTGAAATGGAGGTGGTTTAAAACACATTGCTTCTCCCATTCCAAGATAATGCGACATCTGACACATCCAACCATAAGAGATAAAATTATCATGGGTAGGCCCGAAGATTACATAATCAAACAACCATTTGTGGAAAATATACAAGACAATACCGACTACAACGATCGCTACCAAAGACCGAATGATATGCCAACGCAGCTCTTCGAGATGATCAAGAAAAGACATTTCCTTCTCCCTATCTTCAGAGTGACCATTGCTAGACGGACTTATCTTCTTTTTTTTAGCGACTTCCGCATTTCGATCTGCCATTGCCTATGGTTATTTATTCTTTATCAAACATACTCTTATCTTTAGATGATGCTTATACCGCATGGTTTAAGAGCCAGCACCAAATTTAAATAATTACTCAAATTAAAATACATATTTTTTATTCAATAGTTTTGCTTCCTTCTTCTCTGCTCTATGGATTCCTTGTGTCTTGCAATTTGCACAGCGGACTTAATGCTACCAAATTCTTAGACCTAATTTACAATTGACCGCAAAAATTTTGCGTTAGATCCTCGGAAGCTGTTTAAAATTGAAAAAAACTAAAAGGGTTATGAAAAGCTTTTTAATCATTTGTCTCGCGATATTGACCTTTACCCCCGGAATTTTTGGCCAGACGGAAGAAGGAGAGACCTACGAATTTAACACCAACCCCAAACCTATTGATGGCATTCTCAATCCAGCCAAATTAAATAGTAAACCAATATTGAAGTATGCCCCCATTCGTGAAACGGACGTCCTTTGGGAAAAGAGAATCTGGAGAGAGATCGACACTAGGGAGAAAATGAATCTAACATTCCGCTATCCGGAAAGACCCTTCTTTTCCATCCTGAAAGAAGGGATTGAAAGTGGCCACATCGTGGCTTATAGTCCAGAAGACGACAAATTCTCTACCCCACTACAGAACGATGAATTAAACACACAGTTTTATCGAAAAGATACTATTGCCGTCATGGACCCGCTTAATCCAGATTTACAAAGCATGCAGGTAGTCGAAAGTGAAATCGACGCACAAGATGTAGTTAGATATCGAGTTAAAGAAGTCTGGTTTTTCGATTCACAATTGTCAACAATGCGCAAGATGATTCTTGGCATTGCTCCGATATTTGAGGAATTTGACGAGGACGGTAATTTCTTGTTTGAGCGCCCCTTATTCTGGATTTATTACCCACATTGTCGCCAATATCTCGCCAATTTTACAGTATTTAATCAATGGAATGACAAAGCAGTGATGACTTGGGAGGATCTCTTTGAAATGCGTTTTTTTGCTAGTTATATTACCAAGCAGTCCAACATTCACGACCGTCGCTTACAAGACTATCTCAGTGGACGGGATCTACTCCTGGAATCAGAAAAAATCAAAATGGAAATCTTCAATTTCGAACACGATTTGTGGTCTTACTAATACTAAATCAAGCAAACATAAAGTCATAAGAAAAGGGAGTTGAAAATTTCAATTCCCTTTTTGTGACCAATTTTCTTTTGTCTGGACTAAGCGGGTATTTTATCAAGGTACCCACCGTCACTGGTCGAGTATTTGCCGCATATATGAAAATAAAGAGTTACTTTTGCGCGGGTGTGACAAATAGGGACTTTTGCAGTCCCAATTAGAGCGATATGGATGCAATACTTTATTTAGGATTATTTGTAGTAAGCCTGACGGTCTTGCTCAAAGCTTCAGATTGGTTTATCGACGCAGCTGAAGAAATCGGCTTGTCTTTGGGAATTTCTCCATTCATCATAGGAGTCACCATCATTGCTTTTGGCACTTCACTTCCTGAATTGGCAACCGGTATAGCATCTGTCCTGGGAGGGGAATCCGAAATTGTTATCAATACGGTCATCGGCTCTAATATCGCTAACATTGCACTTGTGTTGGGCTTGGTAGCGGTCATAGTCAAGAAGATTGAGCTGGAATACAACATTTGGCACATCGATATGCCTTACCTATGGGGTTCGGCTTTTTTATTGTGGTTTGTGCTCCTAGACAATCACGTGCATACTTTCGAAGCGATTTTATTCTTGGTAGGCATCACCATCTTTCTATCTTATTCTTTCAAGTCTGATAGCGGTGATGGAGAAGTGGTTCGCAGTAAAGCTAGCTGGAAATCGTTTTTCATGTTGTTGGTCGGCGGTGTGTTGGTTTGGTTAAGCGCTGATTATACCATAGTCGCCATCCGAAAGTTATCTGCCATCGCCGGAATTCCTCCGGGCTTAATTGCTATTACTGCTGTAGCTATTGGAACCTCTCTTCCGGAGGTAATTGTCAGTTTAAGTGCTGCAAAAAAAGGAAAGACATCTATCGCCGTCGGAAATGTGCTTGGATCCAATATATTTAACACTTACGTTGTCATGGGGGTTCCATCTTTCTTTGGCGAGTTGGAAATCCCTCCGATCATCAACGAATTTTCCCTTCCGCTAATGGTTGCCATGACCATTTTATTCGGCATCATGGCCAACAACAAGAAAATAACTCAATGGGAAGGATTGGTCCTTTTAATGTTTTACGTATTCTTCACTTATGAACTCTACCAACGATATATGGTTGGTGGAGAGATGTAAATGGTTTTCTGGTTATAAAACATTATATTTGGTCGACTCGTTTTTTCTTTTCACTAACTCCCGAAACGATTTCAAATGGCAATTAGCAAAACAGCTAGAAGGGTAGGTATTGCTGCACTCGTACTGGCCGCAATTGGAACAGTCGTAGTCAGCGTTCCCTCTTTAAGAAAACCTGTTGTTGACAATTTCAGGAAACTTTTTGGTATGAAAACAGCTTGTGAAGTAGCGCTTGAAGCAGCTACCGACCGACAGTCCTTACTGGACTATCTGCGGGATAACCCGGAAAGTGAATGTACCGAAGCATTTGCCCAAGCCCTGGATCAGCTGGATTGCGATGAAGCTATGCAAGCGATTGACAAGAGAAAAGCTTATGAAGATTATCTGGCCACTTATGGGAAAGAAGGCGTTTGTTATGATGAAATTTTCAAGGCGATGTCGCTCTTAGATTGTGAAGAAGCGCAAAAGACGAATACCAAGGAGGCTTACGACGCATACATAAGCAAATATGGAGATGAGGGAGAATGCAGCGGTCAATTCAAATCTGAATTACAGGCCTGTGTCGAAGCGGAAAACAAAGACAACTGTGATACTTACCTCAATTACATACAGAGTTATCCCGATGGCGTTTGTTACGATTACTTTCTCGATCGGATCGCTCGACTGGATTGTGACATCAGCAGCATCAAGTTTGCCGATTTAAGAGCCGATGATGACAATGATGGATTGACTAATCTGGAAGAACGAAAATATGGTACCGACCCTAATAATGCCGATAGTGACAACGATGGTGTAAAAGATGGAGATGAAGTTAAACAGGGTCGGAATCCGGCGGGACCGGGAGCACTACCAAGGGGTAAATTCCGATCGGGTACCGATGGTTCCTCGGCAGCGGGAGGAGTGGCCACCAACATTCCAAAAAATATCCCTCGCTCCGCCTCCATCGATGTTTCAAACCTATCTTGTAAGACTTTTCCAAATCCCAATGGAACTCCTTTTCAGGCTGTCAAATTTGGGCCACTATGGATCATGACGGATGATGCCAATTATCAAGGTCAAACCTTGTTTACATGGCAGGATGCTCATCGCAAGGCCTGCCCAAAAGGATTTCGCTTGCCTTGCGAACAGGAACTGGTATTTTATGTCAATGAATACTATAGAGGTAATCCAAACGAAGCTTATCGTGGTCTAATGGGTATCGATGCTTGTGGTTTCAATACGAAAATTTACAATAATTACTACCGTGGCAATGCCTCTTCTTCTTTGGCTTCCGGGGTCATTTCTCAGTTTTGGATCGCCACAGAATCCAGTGACCTATGGGCATATTCCTTTGGTATGGATAAAAACAACCAACAATTTTTCATCAAGGATAATACCAATAAGGAAATTAAATTGCCCTGCCGCTGTGTTAAGGAATCCGACCAGTATCCACGGAGTAAGATCAGCATCAAATACAAGGGGTGCCCTAATTGGCCGTTTCCGGAGTTGAGGAAGTAGGATCAAAATAAGGTCTGATTGCTGCTTCTGGCGGTGGTTTGGTGAAAATACTGACCACTACTAACAAAAACGCAGAACACAAAAAGCCGGGAAGAACGGGGTCTACGGAAGTATTGCCGAAGAGCTTCCATCCGCCGGTCATCATAGTGCCGCCAATCATCGCTGCAATGGCCCCTTCCTTTGTCGCCCGCTTCCAGTAAAGCCCACCAATTACCGGCATGAAAAAACTTGATGCCATCAATGCAGTAAACAACAGGACAATAAACTGTATTAATTCCCCTTTGCCAACTCCACTCAGAACCAAAATCAATGGAACGACTCCTACGACCAGGATCCCTACCCTTGCAACTATCAGTTTTTTCCTAGGTGAACTTTGCCTGCTAAAAAAGGTCTGGTAAATATCTTCTGACAAAGCTGATCCAGCGACCAACAGCAGAGAGTCGACGGTGGACATCATTGCCGAAGTGATCGCAGCCAACATTAATGTACCAATAAATGGAGGCAAAATAGCTTTGGCAACCAGGGGCATGGCTAAATCACCGGTTGGCAACAACGGAAATAAAGAAATGCTGGCGATTCCTAGAAGAAAGACGAGCAAGTTGATGGAACCGACCAGTACGATTGTCAAAAATATACCCCGCCGGATCGTTTTCATATCTTTCATCGCATACAGCCGGGTCAATTTTTCCGGAGTCGCAACACCGCCTAGAAAAAAAGCCAGCCCCATTGTAAACAGTAAACTACCCGGTAACCCTTCCCAGGTGAAGGTAATGGGGTTGACCGACCGGGCAAGGTCCAACAAAGGGTAGAAGCCACCAAACTGTTTGATGGCAAGTGGAATAGAAACAACTACACCAATCACCATGATCACCAATTGCAGAAAATCGGTATAAGCCACTGCAATCATCCCTCCGATCACCGTATAAAGTAGTAGTATGATCGTAAAAATGATCATGCCAATATTCGGATCTATGCCGAATACTACATTCGCAACCAATCCGCCAGCCACAATCTGGGCCTGAATATATACAATTGTCGCCACTAATATGATAACAGCAGCGACACCACGTGCTGTCTTGCTGTAGTAGCGCGTCTGGATATAGCCAGGTAAGGTCAATTGCTTAAGTCGTGTGAATCGAGGAGCCAAAACGGCAGCCATAAACCAGTAGGCAAAAACAACTGAAAGAATCAGCCAGCCGAACGACCAGCCCGCGGTATAAATAACGCCAATGGTACCGATAAAGGTACCGGCACTGGTATGTGTAGCGGCTAAGGTAGCCCCGCCAACCAACCATCCTAGCTTTCCTCCAGCAATCCAATAGTCTTCTTCTGTCTGAGTCCTCCTCAAACTGAGAAAGCCAATGACAAAAACAACTGAAAAGTAAATGATAAATACGGCGAGTTGAATGGACATTGGTTTCTGTTAATTTTTCGTTTGTTTTTCTTTTCGTTCTTCCGCCTTCATCCAGACATAATACAATACTGTAATAACTCCAAAAACCGCAAAGAGTCCCCAAAAAACAAAGCCGGGATAATTGTTCATAATCAAAGCATTGGATTAGTTGATCGATTTAATTGTTTCCAGCCCCAGAATAACAAGCCCACTAAAAATACAATGACACAAGCATCGACTGCGCGGTCAAGAGTAAGAAAAGGTAATCTCCCCGGATAAGAACGAAACCGAATCCAAGAGGGAATGGCCTGTAAAGAGAAAGAATAACAAATAGAGTCCCCACAATCCATAAGTTTCCACTTCAAAGCTGGAAAAGACGGCATCAAAACATGATTTGCAGGAATCTGCACCTTTGCTACAAATGCATCGGCTAATGCAGTCTTGGGTTTCCAATTGATGAATGCTACTGGTATGGTGACGATTGTTGGTTTCAATTTACTCAGTCGATAGTCAATGACTACCGGCAAAGAGTCGTTTATTGCCAACAACTCCGGCAATTCGATGGTACCTTCCAAGATATTTTCATCCAATGACCTTACTGCGACTTCATAAGTTTTGCCTTGGATGGTTGCCTTCATCACAGATACTTTGCCAAAGTTACCGTGAATAATTTTTATCGGAATCAGAGCCGTTTCCTCGGTAAGCTTTACCATGGACTGGGTGACCACATTTGCACCTGAGGAATAGTCATCTATGGTTACTACGCAATGAACGCGAAGTAATTGATTGGCCGTGATAGTGCCGGAGCAACACACAACAAAAATCAACAAGCAAAATATGCGCATCCGTTTAGATTTGTCGAAGTTCCTTAAATTTAAGAAAATAATCATCTTCTATGAATGTCCGCTACCTGATCAGAAATTCTTGCTTGTTAGCCCTGCTGACCTGCCTCTCCTGTAAACCACAACCGTCCAAGACAACTGACACAACAGTCGATTATACCCCCTTAATTCAATCTATGAAAACAGCAGTTGAACGGGAATTGGTACTAAAGGAGTTGCCGGCCGTATCGATCGCACTCGTAGATGATCAGAAAACAGTCTGGTCGGAAGGATTTGGAATGGCAGACGCAGAAAAGAAAGTCCCTGCCACTGCCGAGACCATTTATCGGGTCGGATCTGTATCCAAATTATTCACGGATATTGGCATTATGCAGTTGGTAGAAGATGGGGTTATCGACCTAGATCTGCCGGTAACTAATTATCTACCAGACTTCCAACCCAGCAATCCTTTCGGGGTAAACATAACGCTAAGGCAATTGATGTCACATCGTTCCGGCCTAGTGAGAGAACCTCCTTCAGGTCATTATTTCGATGATACCGAACCGAGTCTAAAGCATACGGTCGAGAGCCTGAATCAAACGACATTGGTCTACCCTCCCGAGACCCGGATAAAATACTCTAATGCCGGAATTGCTGTCGTCGGATATGTTCTGGAACACATTAAAGAACAGCCCTTCGCCACTTACTTAAAAAAAGCTGTTTTAGACCCCTTAGGCCTCCAAAGCAGCAGTTTTTCGTCTTCTACCTCTGCTCAATCTAAACATGCAAAAGCTCAGATGTGGGCTTATGACGGCCGACAATTTAACGCCCCGACCTTCGAGCTTGGCATGTCTCCTGCCGGCAGCATGTATGCTTCTGTTGAAGATCTGGCCAGGTTTATGAAAATGTTGTTCAACCACGGAAAAACTGGAAATCATCAGCTTTTAAATCGAGAGACCCTAGAAACCATGTGGACGCCCCAGTACACCAAAGAAGGTGCCAACACGGGCTATGGGATAGGATTTAACGTTTCTGAATTAGAGGGACATAAAATGGTTGGCCACGGTGGAGCGATCTACGGTTTTGCAACACAGCTATATCTAGTGCCAGGGCAGAAATGCGGTGTCGTCATTACCACATCATTGGATGGCGCAAATGCCGTCATGGATCGACTTGCTAGATATGCACTAAGGAGCATGCTGGCATTGAAAGAGGAACGCCCACCCCCTATTTATGTAAAATCGGAACCGGTCGATCCAATGGAGGCAAGAAAAATCGATGGGAAATACGCAGACGATGACAAAGACGTCGTTGAACTAAAAGAAAGAAATGGCAGATTGTTTTTATGGGGAGGTAGCCGTCGGACAGAAATAAGGGAGACGGATGAAGGCCTGATGACAGATGGCAGACTGGGTTTTGGTCAAAGGATAGATCGTCAAGAAAATGGTGATTTGTTGATAGAGAATCAGCGTTTTAGAAGGCTCATGGACCAGAAACCCGAACCGTGCAAGGAAGCCTGGTCAGACTTAATTGGAGAATATGGCTGGGATTACAACACCCTCTTCATCATCGAAAAGAATAACCGACTTCACGCTTTGATAGAATGGTTTTTTATGTACCCCCTTCAAGAAGAGGAAGAGGATGTTTACGCATTTCCTGATTTTGGGCTTTATCATGGCGAAAAGATTCATTTCGAACGAAATAACAACGGCAGGGTAATTGCGGCTAATGCAGCGGGCATCGTCTTTAATCGTCGTCCGATGGCAGAAGACGGCGCCACATTCAAGATAAAGCCGATTCTTCCCATCGAAGAAATTAGGGATGCGGCGTTGAAAGCAGAGCCTCCTAAAGCCGATGAAACAGCTCTCATGCCTGACTTGGTCGAATTAATCGATCTCGACCCTACCATTAAACTGGACATTCGCTATGCAACAACCAACAATTTTATGGATAAAGTCTTCTATGGCCAACCTCGGGCCTTCCTACAAAGACCTGCGGCGGAAGCACTGGTAAGGGTTCAGCAAAAACTAAAGCAACAAGGCCTGGGCTTAATGATACACGATGCTTACCGTCCTTGGTACGTGACAAAAATGTTCTTTGATGCTACACCGGCTTTGCAGAAGATATTTGTAGCCAATCCTTTTCCCGGTTCGATACACAATCGGGGGGCCGCAGTAGACCTGACTTTATTTGACATCAAGCAAAATCAGGTTGTTCAAATGGTAAGTGGTTTCGACGAGTTTTCGGAGCGAGCTTTTCCGGAGTATCCGGGCGGTACTGCGAGTCAAAGATGGTACCGAGAACTACTAAGAGATGCCATGGAAGCCGAGGGGTTTACAGTTTATAAGTGGGAATGGTGGCATTACAATTATGAGAAGGCTGGAGATTACCCCATTCTCAACCTTCGATTTGAAGAATTGAATTGAGCTTCTGAATCTTTCGAAACTTTTGTTTACTTTTCAGCCTGCTAACGCACCCTATACGACAAACCAAATATCCCAGAGATTAAGCCTTTATATATTATGAAGAATAATCTTTCCATACTCAATTTTACGCAAAATGCCGAAGTAATCAACGCCATTCAGGATGTCAAAGATCACATTGCGGCACAGAAAGAAAAAAATCCCAAGTTTTCCTATTCCGATGTAATTGACAATGATGGCAATTGGTATGTCGACCTGGTTCAGGAAGGCGGAGGAGTACTTGGGATTGCGCTGGTGGGATATACCTATGTTTTGGAACAAGCTGGTTTTCGATTCCTCAGCTTGGGTGGTACTTCCGCGGGAGCAATCAATACCATGCTAATGGCATCTGCGGACATTCCACAGAACATGAAGTCGGAGAAAATCCTGGAAAAACTGAAAGATCTTAACTTCTTGGACTTCATTGACGGGCGACGAGAGGGTGATAAAAGCGTACGGGAATTCATAGAAGCATTAATCACAATTCAAACCAGCCAAAAGACTTCCTTTTGGAAAAAAATGAAGGTTGCTTATGAATTTCTCGGTGCTTGGGACGAGATTCGAAATGAGATGGGTTTGAACCGGGGAGATTCCTTCGAAAGATGGTTGAAGAACATCTTGAAGAGTCCTGAATTTGGCAATGTGACCTCCTTGCACCAATTGTTGGACAAAATGGAAACCACGCCTGCTGAACTGAGGCGGTTTGGAGTAAAGAAGGAAACCGGTGAGGAACGAACACATTGGCCGCTTGCCATCATCGCCGCTGATATTACCACCGAGACTAAAGCAGTTTTCCCTCGCGATGGCTACCTTTACAACCTTCATCCACTCGACATGAATCCTGCTGAATTTGTTCGAGCCTCCATGTCGGTACCTTTGTTTTTTTATCCGAAGATTTTCAATGTTCCTTACCTTGATGACCTTGATAGCATCTTCGACCCCCGTAAAGATATTGAACAACAAAAACGAAATTATGAAAAACTCGTGAGAGGTTGGCGAGAAAACAAAGATATTTACGAACAGCCCGAAGAAGCTATCCTGGTAGATGGCGGCATTATTTCCAACTTTCCCATCGATGTATTCCACCTCTCCGATCGGGCTCCTACACGACCTACTTTTGGCGTAAAATTGGGCTTTGAAAGGGAAGGAATCAATACGATCAATGAAAGTGCAAAGTACAAATCCGCTCAGTTGTTTGGAATCATCTTCGAGACTGCCCGTCTTGCTCGCGATCGCGACTTCATCAAGAGTAATCCAGACTTCAACAAACTGGTGGCCTATATCGATACCGGCGATCACTATTGGCTCAATTTCTTCTGCACTAATGAAGACAAGGTAGACCTTTTTGCACGAGGAGCCAAAGCCGCCCGAAATTTTCTTCTCGGTTTCGACTGGGAAGGCTATAAGAAAATCCGGAAGGAATTACTCCTGAAAGGAACCAAAAACATGCTGGACTCAAATTATCACAGTATGTTAACCAATGCCTTAATGAAACGAAAAAGTAAAGCCAGAGAAGAAGGGGCTGTTTATCAGGTCAGTATGGAAAACCCAGAGCTATCCAGTATTAAGGAATGGGAACGACAACTGGAAATACTCTCTAGCCGCATTAGTCTTATCAAACTTAGGCGAGATGTCGAAAACAAGGATGATACCTTCAAGGTCCTGTGGATCGATGACGAATGTCTTCAAGATGACTACTTCAAGATGAATGAGTTGAAGTTCATCGAAGAAACGATCGGTGGTGAAACCGATAAGGCTTCCAACAATGAAATGGCATTCCATCTCCTAGAAACCAACAAATATGATTTGATCATTTCAGACATTAAGCGGAAGAAGAATGATGCTACGCCTGAAGAAATTGAGGCCGGCGAGGATGAATTTACGGGGGGAATAGAGTTCTTGACCCGATTGGTTCAAAAAGTGAACGATGGAGATTATCCCAGTCTACCACCAGTTTTGTTCTATATTTCCAATCTGGATCGGGCTCGGGGCGTCCCTCCTTATGCATTTGGTATAACCAACCAGATCACCGAGTTGATGCATTTGGTGGCGGATGCTTATGAACGAAGGGGGCTGTATCGGCACGCTACCCCACCACCACCAAAGACGAGAGGAGGAAGTAGGATGGTTTAATTTTCCACTACCACCACACCTCTTTCAGCACTCTCAATACATTCCCTCCGATCACTTTGGCAATCTCCTGATCTGAATACCCTTTCTTTACCAACCATCGCACGATGTTTTTGGAAGCTTCAGTCGGGTTTTCCATTCCTTTCACATACTCAACTTCATTGTAATCCAACCCGCTACCCGATTTGGACTCTTTCAACGAGAGAGCACTACTATATGCATGATGTAGTCCTACGTGATCGCCATATACCGTATCGGGGCCGAAGCTAACATGATCAACCCCTACTAATGACTTAACGTATTCGAAATGATCCATGACGGACTCCAAGTTGTGCGACGGATGGGCAGCAGTAAGTGTCGTATGCGGTGCTGCTTCAATCCCGATAACCCCTCCTTTGTCGGCACATGCCCTCAATACCTCATCTGGAGCCATTCGATTCGTATTCCAAAGTGCCTTGGCTCCAATGTGACTTAAAACGATCGGTTTCGTACTGAAAGAAATGGTATCCAAGGCCGTCTGATCGCCAGTATGGGAACAATCGATCAATATACCAAGTTTATTCATGCGTTCCACTGCTTTTCGTCCGAAAGAGGTTAGTCCACCATCCCGTTGCTCCTTCAAGCCACTTCCAAGCGCATTCGATTCACTGTAGGTAATGCCTAGCGACCGCAACCCGAAACCATATAAAATGTCAAGGCGATCTAATTCATTTTCAATCATGGCGGCCCCTTCCTGGGTCGCGATCCAGGCCAATCTGCCTTCATCGTGTGCTCGATGAATGTCCGCCACCCCCTTACAATGGATGATAAAGTCCTGGTGAGCTATATCGCACAAACGCATTCCCAGGTCATGAAGTACCTCCGACCACTTCCAACCACTTTTGGAATGAATTCGACACAGTCCATTCATTAAATTATCGAAAACAGCATCCCAATGGGAATGTGCCAGCCCTAAAAAACCAGTGGCCATACGTCCATTTCTGAGGTATTCCGGAGTTTCATACACATCCTTTGGAAAAACCCCAAGGTGCTCATGCATAGAGATCATAATGTTGTCGCGGACAATTTGTTCTACACGAATTTCTTGCTCGGTTGTCAACGGAACCAAATACGAAGCAACACGTCGAAGTTGGTCAGCCAACTCAAAATCTTGGTAGTCCTTTCCTTTCTCCAGGTACTCAAAAGAGCGATAGCCATTATACGATTTCGTTAAGCTCATAAACAGAGAGATTGTTCACCTACCAAGGTAATACTTCAAACAAACAAAAAGTATAATAAGCCTGAAAAAGCCGGTTGCGCTGCGCAAATAGATTGCGCAGGTCCTACCTAACTTTGTGTCAAATAATGAAGACCCTCTGTATAACCCCCCAAATTGTTCAGTCTTCCAACACCAAAGGTTATTTCGAATTAGTATTTTAAAATTAAAACCTTACTGTATGATCATTGTATGGAAAGGAGCTGGTATTCTTGCTGGCATTATTCCAATTGTTACTGTATTAATCTTCCAAACCTACATTGGTGACGCACCAGAATTTACCGGGTTGAGCCTGCTGGCAAGTGCCGTTCCGATCTGGTTCTTGGGAAAAAAGTGGAACAGTGCTCCAGCGAAGGAATTCCTCGACCCGAAAACGGGCAACTTGTACCAGATGAAATCAAAACATTCTCTCTTTTGGATCAGTATGGAATACTGGGCATTCATTGTCGGTGGCTATGGCCTTTATCTATATGCCTCAGAAGTCTTGGGATGGGCAGGAACCATGGTCTGATCCATAAATACCGCTGGGCTGCCGACCAGAAAGCCGGCAGCCCAGTCTATATTGTAACCACTCAATTGGTTTGTTTATTTTAGTAGCGCTATCGACCCTCGATAAGTCAATTCAACACCATCAATAAAACCTACCTCTACAACGTAAACAAAAACTCCTGGATTTAATTCCTGGCCATTGAAGCGTCCATCCCAAACCTGAACGCCGATACCCGGTTCACAATTTGGGGTCAAGCCGGTAGATTCATGCATCAACTCTCCCCAACGATCGAATACTCGAACCGCCTTGATCTCTGAGACGCCATTACAAGTAAAGATGGAGAAGATATCATTTTCTCCATCTCCGTTTGGAGAAAATGCACTCGGGATGTGTACATTTCGATTGGCATCCACTTCCACAAATACCGTATTGGTAGCACTGCAACCATTAATATCAATGACCGTCAGTTGATACTCCTGACTCCGGATTGGTGAAACAGTTGGTGTCGGCACATTAGTAGCAGATAAAAAGTCCCCTGGCTGCCAGATAAATGAATCGATTGGAATCCCTGAATTATTGGTAATCAGCGGGTCTAACTCCACCGTGGAATCTCCCAGTTCAACAATGACTGTCGGCGGATCAAAAATTATTTCCAGAAGATCAGGCTGCACAACGGTTATGGTATCGCTGAAGGTACAACCATTGAAATCCTCAATAGTCACTACATTGGCACCATTGAAAATGGTGGTTGGTTGGTCGACCGGAAATCCAATACCACTGCCATTTATACTGTATACATAGTCGGATAAAGTCATTCCATTGCCCCCAAACACCGTATCGATTAAGAGCGTAGTCGGGTCTCCAAAACATCTGGGCGCAGGAGGTTGCGGAATCACTGCCATAATGGCTGGGGGTTCATTTACGTTCGCTGAAAGTGAATCCGTACAGCCGTTTGCATCAGTAACGGTAGCAAAATACACCCCTGGTCCCAAATCTACTAAAGCCATCGAAGTATCACCATCGCTCCATTGAAAAGCATAAGGTCTTGTTCCCCCTGTCGGCAGCAAGGTGATAATCCCATCGGAAGAGCCGCTACATCGCACATCCTCACTAAAGCCTTCATTCACACTGAGAAAAAGCTGAGGAGGTTCTTCAATATTTACGATTTGAACAAAGTTACAAGCATTCGCATCAGTGATTGTAACTACGTAGCTGCCTGCCAGAAGATCAGTTATTTGGTTGGTTGTCTGACCAGTGCCCCACAACAAATTATACGGGGCACTTCCTCCGGATGGATTGACCGTTGCAGTACCGTCAGCATCACCATTACAGGTAATATCGGTTATACTAACATTCGGTACAATTGGCAATGGACTAGGAACCATTACAGAATCGGTGGAAAAACAACTCGCATCCGAAACGGTCAATAGGTTTGCACCTGCACAAAGTTGGGAGGCAGTAGAAACATCCACTCCCATGGTAATTTCTGTCGAACTCCACGTAAAGTCAAATGTCCCTACAGTTCCATCGCTATAAATAGCCGTAGCCATCGCACCACCATCACAATCTCCGCTAAAACAGCTAGTAGAATCGATTGCCGAAAAGGTTATCTCGATACTAGGAGGGTCAGCCACGGTTGCGTTACCTACTACTTCTTCACAATTATTGCCGTCGACTACCGTAACTTGGTAATCTCCCGCCGTAAGGCCGGGATAGACGGGATTATTTAGCACATCATTCGTAGGCGTATTTTCCCAGATATAAGTAAAGTCGGGATTACCTCCACTGGCAAAGACCGCCAAGCGGCCATTGGGATCCCCAGGACAAGTAGGTGTCTGCACTACCACAATACTGTCAATACTGATTGGACTTGGAGCCGTGACAAACGTCGAATCACCAGAAGCACATTCATTTTCACCAAGCACTCGAACAAAATAAACACCAACACCCAAGTTCTGTGCGGTCGGTCCCGCCCCGACCGGATTGCCGAATTCATCAAACCATTCGATAAAACTGATCGGCGATACCGTCGGAGAAGCATTAACCATCAACATTCCATCAGAATCATTAAAACAATCCAATACATCGGTGGTGATTGAATTGATCGCAGGTGGAGGAGGTGCCCGGATAATAACTTCCAGCGAATCGATGCAGCCATTCATATCCGTCACTCTTGCCGACAAAGTATCCGCCGATAACATAACGGCTATCGAATCCATCGCTACCGTATCCTCCATCATCGGGGTTGTCCACAAGTATTCATAGGCGAATGTACCCCCTGAAACCTCAATAATCGCACTGCCATCCATGGCTCCACCACCGTTTTCGCAGGTTTCATCCACTTGTTCTACTAATTCGATCAGTAGAGAGTCAGGCTGGGCTATAACAATAGAATCAGAGACCGAACAACCTCTCGGATCGCTGTCCGTAACTTGTAAAAAATAAGTACCGGCCGGCAATTCACTGGCCGTTTCAGAACGAGGTCCACTTACAATATTGACCAGTGGTTCCCCCGCTGCATCCGTCCATGAAAAGGTATAGGGAAGAGATTCGGTTCCAATACTCGTTTCAATATTGGCAACAACGTTACCAGTCGAATCTCCGAAACAAAGTACATCAGTAGGAAGTGCATCTAGGGTCAGGATCTTAGACGCACTCACCTCAAAACTATCCACCACTTCACAACTATTATCATCTGTAATCGTCACAAAATAGACGCCGGGATCTAGGTTTAGGTTTACCGAACTAACATCCGTTTCAGATAAACCATTTTCCCATTGATAAGAATAATTGCCGGTAGCACTGGTACCTCCACTGGCAGAAATCGACACTTCTCCATCGAAGGCCCCCGAGCACGTAGCATCCGTCACGGCTATATTGGGTACCGGGACCGTGATTTGGTCCGGTGAAAATATCGAACTCGCAGCCACCTCGAAACAGCCATTGGCATTGGTCACGGAAACCGAATAAGCACCTTCAGGCACATCATTTAAAAAAGGTGAGTTGATGGCTAGATTGTTTCCAAAAGGCGTGTCCCACATAAAGTCGTAGGTTAATCCGGGATTATCCACCCGTACATTATTCTCCCTAACTTCTACTCTAACCTCGGGTATGCTGTCTCCAAAACACTCGGGATCAATGATCAAAAAACGAACCCCAATGGAAGGAGGGTCGTTAATGATCACCGTATCTCTCACTTCATTTCCTGCATCATCCTGGACAATCACCTCATATTCACCTGCGGCTAAATTAGGAATGTCTTGTTGATTAATGCCAGACAACGGGCCTATGGGACCGGTCGGAGCGCCGGTCGAAGGAATTTGATCAAAGAAAATATTGTAAGGTTCAGTACCATCGTCAAATTTTACCGTAATATTCCCGGTATTTTCACCATTGCAAACCGCATCCGTCGCTTCCAATTCTAAAAATATGCTATTGGTAGATAAATTGACTTGCCCGTCATTGGTAATTACACCTAGGTTTAGCGGTCCATCCGGCACTGGTGTATTGTCTCCTACCTGAATGGGCGTCGGATCGTTGCCAAAACTAACGGGCGATCGATCACCAAGACTTCCAATCACGTCAAAACAAATTTGAAATAGAGTTTCTCCATCGGCTAAAGTCGCAGAAGCAAAACCAATGGAGGAAGGCCATACGAAAGTAAGTACACCATTTCCAGCATTATTCGTGCCCAAAGAAGTCAACGTCAGGCCAGGCATATTCGAATTCAGATTCCGAACATCGCCCAGCGACAATACTGCCGGATCCCAGTTCAACGAAAACTGAAGAGCTGCAATATTGGTGAAGTCTTCAACAGTAAGGTCCAGACACACGTCAGTGTCTCCCGGATTGGCGTTTAGAAATGGAAGATTCAAGGTAATAGCCTGGCAAGCGGTAAAATCCATGGTTGTGGAGGCGCCGCAGCTCTTCCCATCCTCCACAATGATATCATAGATACCCGGTTGTGGAACACTAAACTGTACTTCATCACCGTGTCCCGGTAAAGAATTAATGGCCGCAACAACCGATGGGTCTCCCTGAAGCTGAATGGTGACGGTGTAAAATTCATTGACATCGAACTCTGGCAACCCACCGGTGATTGTAAAAGACCCCGAACAGCCCGTTTCTGGAGTAACATTGTTGTTTTCCATGCTAATCTCCAAGCCATTGAGGTAAACTACCGAAAATGCAAAATCGGGATTCACATCTACGCAAGGGCCCGGATCCCCACCCGGAAAGCTTTCATAGCCTGGAGGGATAGTATTTACATTATCAATTGTTATTGGAGCAAACCAGAACTGAACGGGTGCTGGCACTCCATTATTGAAAGCACTTTGCAAAGTCCCGTCATTGACGATCTGTATATTTCCGGCGGCGCCATCTGATGCAATCCAGACCCCTTGAGTTTGAGGAACGGGCATGCCATTGAGTAGGATGGGGCTGGTGGTATTTAAGCTGGGGTCAGTCAAAATTGTATTGAGATCCGGGCCATCGATCGTTGGAAACTCGTCGTAAAATGCATAGCCTACGCCAGCATCGTTAGGGTTTGGCGAACCGTCAACATTAAAGTCCCCGTTGTGCAAAACGTTGAACATGTCACCCAGGCAAAGAAAGAATCTTCGACT
Organism: Saprospiraceae bacterium; assembly: GCA_028284395.1. Lineage (GTDB taxonomy): Bacteria > Bacteroidota > Bacteroidia > Chitinophagales > Saprospiraceae > JANQRV01. Next base: position 61,277 of record JANQRV010000637.1, on the reverse strand, counting down.
ATTGATGTCAATGTCATTGCTTTGGCCCGTAGGATTCGCAAAACTTATAGTACCTGCCTCGTTGCACATGTTGGGCGTTGACCTTATCTGGATTTGGTCCTCGTAGTTCTGGGTGGGATTAGCTGTAAGTTTTATATTCTGGGGCCTTTGTGCATAGGCCGGAAGAATGAATAAAACCGATAATAAGGCGGTAGAAAAAATTCTTATCATGTTCCTGGTTTATAAACAAGTCTAATCAAGAAAAAACGACCGGCAATATGACAATATTGCTGTCCTTTGGTTCAATAAAGGTCTGATAACTGATGTGACTAAGGGTAATTTTAATGGGTAGTTCTATTTCTTAAAGTAATAGGAACAAATTTATTGTTTTTTCACCCAACCTTTTACACCTTTTATCTTCAATAAGTCCAAATTTTTCTTTGCTTCTTCATAACTCGTAAACAGCCCTGCTTTCAGGTGGTATCTGATCTCACTTTCCTTTCTTCTCCTAACCAACTTTATTTCCCAAGCGAGTAGCTTCTCCAGGCGATTGATATTCTTGACGGCTGCTGCTAATTCACTATATCTACCCAGCACCAGAACATAGGTTTCAACCGATCTTGGAGTGGCAAAATCTTCGTCTTCAATCGTAGGAGGGGATGGTGGCAAATGCTCCAGGCTGTACCCCCCTATCGACTCAGGGGCATAATTGGGCCGGTTGGCGTGAGCAATACTTACCGATTCGGGAATGGAGGGAGGTAACTGATCTGACTCCACACTATAGGTTGGTGTACTGATAACCAGATCTTCCAGTTTTCTTCCCTCTAGGTGATCTCCCAATACCTTTCGGCAGGTTAGGAACATTTCTTCTGGTCCCATGGATGATTCCAGTTTCATGGTGAGTTCGCCATTAATATCCAAGAAAATGATCGTCGGAAGAGATTTAACTTCAAATTTCTCAACCAAACCTTTGCACAATGGGTCGTCGACATCAAATTTTATTGGAACAAAATGATTGTTAATGATACGGGAATTGTTGGTATCCGAAAAGGTATTTTTTTCCATCCATTCACAGGGCATACACCAGTTGGCTGAAAAATAGATAAAAATGGGCTTTTGTTCTCGTTGAGCCTGAATCAACCCTTCTTCGAGGCTGATTGTACGGAATGCAACACCGGAAAACAGAGGTCCTAATTGCCACACCATTAGAATGCAGACACAGATACTTTTCATGGGATTACGGTTTAAGGTACAGTAATGAAAATCAGTGTGTTCTAACTGGGGCAGGGATTTTACCAAAAAAGAATAGGGTAGTCGAGACTGAGAGAATAAACGGAGTATGTACGTAATACTATATACGCATTTAGCGTCTAAAGTTACAATCTATTGGCCAATTACCGGGTTTTAACCTTGGTTTAACGAAGTATCTTCTGGTTGATGCTCCTTCATCTTACAACAAATGAAGCCAATCATTTCCTTGTTGTCTCTTAGCAAAGATTGAGTAGCTTCATACAATTGTTCAAAATTGTAGAACGCAAATTTCACGTCATCGGGAACATTTTCTACAAACTTCATCTTGTACTTCTGACAGGTATGAATGCTTTGTAGAAATTTTTCGATCTCGCTGGAGTGATCAATAAATCCTTTAATAAACTCTTTTTCTGCGTCCGTCGTTTGTTGCCACTTTTGTATTGCAGTATTGTAGGTATCTTCGGAACTTAAATCTCTTTGAGTGAGATCGATGATGGTCACTTTGAAAAGATTGGCTAATTTAAGTAGGTTACAAATTTTGGGCTCTGCACTTCCGTTTTCGTAAGAGGCAATATTACCGCGATTCAATCCAATCCTTTGCGCCAGTTCTTCCTGACTATGACTTAACCTCTTCCTCAATGTGCGAATGTTACTCTGCAAAAAAACAGTTGAGTCCTTAATTATTGCCATACCTGATCCCGCTTTACGATTAAAAATTACATTTATCGACAAACAGCCTTTAGTCATCGATGAAATTTACAATATAGAATACAAAAATTTAAAATTTTGGTTTAAGAAAGTGAACGAAATTAACATTTAAATTCTGAACTCCGGTAAAAATGTCAAAAATGATACAGTTATGACATTTATTTGTCGTTTTTTAGCAAATTATTTTTGCATTTTAATCATCCAAAGGGTAGATTTGTAAAAAATAATTACAGACCAAAATCACCGGCTATGATCTATACCATGCAAAATCAAATCTCGGACCAGTTAAATTTGGTGAGTTCGTCTCTGAAAGCGTTCTCATTAAAGTTGACCGGAAACAATGTAGATGCGGAAGATTTGTATCAGGATACAGCACTCCGTATCATTACAAATGCAGATAAGTACAATCCCGGCACTAACTTTAAGGCTTGGGCAGTAACGATCATGAGAAATATATTCATCAACAATTATCGCAAAAAGGTGCGTAGGAATATGATCATCGATCAAACACCCAATAACTACTATATTAACTCTGGAGATAAAGTTGTGAACAATGAAGGAGAGACAAATATTGCTCATGGAGAGTTGATGAAAATGATCAACGCACTCCACGAAGATTTTCGCCGCCCATTTATCATGGCTTACCAGGGCTTCAAATACGATGAGATTGCGGAGGAATTAGGTGCTCCTTTAGGGACGATCAAGAGTAGAATTTTCTTCGCCAGAAAGAAATTACAACGAATGTATAAGGCGCAACACAAGGAAAGGGCCTAAGCAAAATGCAAAAGGATCATAGAACCAGATGTGTGCTAAATACTATTTGATTAGCAAAAAAGCCGGGATTAGCTCCTGGCTTTTTTGTTTATAATTTATAAGCGTAAATATTCGTTATTTTTTTATCTTCCCCTTATCATCAGCCATCGATTCTTTTTACCCTGAAAATCTTACGCATGAGCAAATTAACCATTAGAAGTGGTAAAGGAGAGCTTACCCTTAAGAAAAGCAAAAACCTGGTCGGCCTTAAAACCATCAAATCTCGTGGTGCCGAGGAGGAGAGTAACCTGGGAAAAGAAGTGATCAAAAATCTTGGCGGTTTCAATGTTGTTGTATTGGATAAAGGAGACCAAGACATTGATTCCAAATTAGACGAAGTACGCGAAAAAGAGGAAGTAGATGTTGGGACTCATGTGTATTATGCAGAAGGGAGTGACAAACCACTGATTGCTACCGGAGAAATCTATATCCAATTTGAAGAAGGTGTAAGCGAAGAAGAACAGAATATTATACTTAATGAATTTGCTTTAGAGCTAGTAGAAAGAAGAAATGCAGAGAACATCGTCGTCCGGGTTACTCCACAATCTCCAAATCCGCTAAAAGCAGCTCAAGCCATCCAGCAGACCTCGATGGTCAAAACAGCGGAACCAGACCTGGACATACAATTAGATGAATATGTTAACTTACCGAAAGATGAATTACTCTCTCATCAATGGCATCTCAAGAATGAAGGCCGGGTTGCCGACGCTAATTATCGCCTGAAAAATGGTGCGGATTCAAGGGTAGTAGATGCCTGGAATCGGCTTGGAAACCTGGGATCTTCTGACATTGTAGTAGCGGTAATAGACAACGGCTTTGACTTATCACACCCGGATCTCAAAAGTAAAATATACCGGCCGTTCGATTTATGGAACCAATCCGACTCGGTACTACAAGGGGATCCGAGGTTTACTCACGGCACGCCCTGCGCAAGTGTAGCTGTGGCAGCTTCCAACCGATCGGGAATCGTCGGCGCAGCGCCCAACGCCCGCTTTATGCCAATAAGTGGCACTTCATTCAGCAACCGAGCTACGGAACAAATGTTCGATTACTGTATTTTGAATGGTGCCGATATTATCAGTTGCAGTTGGGGAACAACCGATCCTAAGTTCGCTTTGGGAAACATCAAACAAGAAGCGATTGCCCGCGCGGTTCGAGAAGGTAGAGACGGGAAAGGTTGTATTGTTTTATATGCCGTGGGAAATGAGGATTTCGACTACGTTAACTTTTATGCTGCTCATCCGGATGTCATCGCGGTTGCCGCTTGTACCAGCCAAGACTCCCATGCATACTACTCCAATCGGGGCCGAGAAGTTACAATTGCCGCGCCATCTAACGGTGATTGGCCCATTATAGCCGGACGGGCATGGTGGGATGAAGGCATCGGCCGAGAAAGTGGTAATTATAAGTATTGGAGAGATGGGAAATCGCGCGGCAAATACTACAAACATTTTGGAGGTACTTCGAGTTCAACACCATTGGTAGCCGGAATTTGTGCTTTGGTCCTTTCCGCAAATCCAGATTTGACCGCGAAAGAAGTCAAGGAAATTATCACAAAGACTGCCGACAAAATTGGTAGTCCTACCGAATACGTCAACGGTCACTCCAATAAATATGGCTATGGAAGAATTAATGCGGACCGTGCAGTAGCGGAGGCATTGAGAAGAAAAGAAAGCAAGCAACCACCGGTGGAGGTTCAAGAAAGCATTTCTTCCGGAAGAGGTCTTTTCAGATTTAGTGTTGAACGGCAGCCATCACAAGGCTGGGGAGTACAGATCGGTGCTTTTTATGAATATGGGAATGTACTGATACAAGTAGAGAAACTGCAACGCCAATTTGGCCTTCCTGTTATCGTAAACATTAATGAACTCAAGGGAAAAACCGTTTATAAGGTAGTCGTAGGAGCATATAATTCAAAAGATGAAGCCTCCAGATTATTTCAACGAATGAAAAATGCCGGAGTAAACGGTTTCCCCAGAAACTTAGCGGATCTAAAATAGCACCCAAAATTTATTAATTTCCATCTTCTTTTTTTTCCAGATCCCCCTCTTCAATTAATTTGGCTTTGCAAATCATGGGTAAGATATCGTCGTACCAATTTACAAGTGCGACTTCCTGAGCTTTGGTCAAGTCTGAGCAGGCCTCTGAGAATCGGTTAAGGTCAAGATACGCCTGGCCTCTCATCAAGAGAATCTCAGGATTGTCAGGCAACAAATCCAATGCTTTAGTCATCTGCTCAATTCCAAGATCTTGCTCTTCATTGTCAAACTTAACCGACCCTTCATTTGCTAGCAACATAGCTTGTCGATAGTTCTCTACTTCCTCCTTACAGGAAGCCTCTTGTGGGAAAAAGCTGAGATTTACGTTAAAGGCGGATGGCACTTTTTGCCCTTCATATTCTGCCACTTCCCAAAGGCCGAATGTCGAAGTAACAACTTTGGTTGCCGCATACCAGAAATCAAATCCGAGATTATTAAGATCTACCATGTCTAACACTTCTACCGAGGCATCACGATCCACTTTTATCTTGACTTCAATATTCCCCATTAAACAACTATCTATGCCGGAACTGGGGTATTTCAGAGCACTATTCAATTGCTCGTACAGAGCCTCCGTACCTTCCTTAAAAGACAACGGCGTATCAACCCGAGTCCAAATACTATCTCCTTCGATCATTACAAAGGGGGGCGTCTCCGCCAAACGAAAACGAATCGGCAAAGTAAAATTTGCTCTTACCGGTTCTCCTTTCAGTTTACCGGGGACCCATTTAACGCCAATGGTATTCATAAGATTGATAACGCGCAGTACTTCTGCTCCACAACCCCCATCGACATTTTTCAATACGGAAGGGTTAGACAAAGTACCATCTTTTTCAACGGTAAATTTGACTACCACCATCCCTTCTGCTCCCAGTTGACGGGCTTCTACCGGATATACAATATTTTTGTTAACAAAAGCCAGCAGTTGTTGTTGAGCACAAGTATTTTTGGCAGCAACCGTAGTATCCAATGCCTCACAAGCAGGAAACCTGGGCATTTCTTCCAGTACATCATAGATGGTAGTATCTGCCGCAATATCCTGGGCGTACAGGCCTAAGGAGCAGAAAAACAAACATAAAAAGAGCCAATATTTCATAATCTTCAATTCCTTTAGATTTTAAGTAGAATCTTCATCAAACCTAATCATTACTAGTTATTCTGCAATTCCAGTGCCACTTGCTCAACGGTTTTCCAAACTCTAAAAACATTTTGGTAGCAGATTTTGGCAATCTCCTCTTCTGCATATCCTCTTTTCAACAATACATAAATCAAATTTGGATATTGGGAGACATCCTTTAGACCTGTCGGAAGAGAATCTCCTACTCCATCATAATCTGACCCCAACCCGACGTGATCGATACCAGCAATTTTTACCACATGGTCGATGTGGTCTGCCACCATTTCCACATCTGAAAAAAGCAGCGGATTTTCCTTTTGGAACGATTCAATGACTTCCTTTGCTGCCGGATCGCTTGCTCTAAGGCCCTTCTTAGCAAGCAAGGCCTGTAATTCGGTTCTTTTTTCGGTCTGGTAAGACTTTCTACTTCTATCCCTAAATGTGCTCTCCAAGAAGCTGGAACCGAAATTAATCTGGATTACACCGCCATTATCGGCAAGTAGTTTTATCATTTCGTCGTTCATATTCCTTTCAAAACCCGGAGTAAATTTTCTACAAGATGAGTGTGAAGCAATGACCGGGGCTTGGGTCAAGTCCATCACTTGATAGAACGTCTTGTCGGAAATATGTGAAACATCCACCATAATTCCTATGCGATTCATCTCAACAACCACCTCCTTACCAAAAGGGCTCAATCCTCCCCAGGTACCAGCATTATCGTAAGAAGAGTCACAGATTTGATTGTCTTTGGAATGGGTCAATGTTATATATCTTATGCCACGTTTGTGAAAGTAGGCAATATTCGTAAGATCATGCTCGATTGGAGCTCCATTTTCCATCCCCATTGGAAGGGCAACCTGACCTAACCGAAAAGCTTTTTCCACATCAGCAGGAGTCTTAGCCAGGACAAAATGATTGGGATGTGCTTTGGCGATACCTTCTACCATGTCAATCAAGCCATCTGCAAAATCTTTAGCGCCGCCATTCTCCTGATAGGAAGCAGGTATATATATGGACATGAAAGGTGCATCCAATCCTCCCTTTCTTGCTCGCACAAAGTCAAAGTCTCCTTTATCCGTTTCAATTGGTATGCCGATAAACTCCTTGGTCAACTTAAAATTCTTCACATTTAACCGATAAGGTAGATCGACATGTCCATCTGTGATAATGTATTTGTGAGCTATTTCATCGGCTAATTTCTTCAGTTCAACATCGGTACTTTGTGCTCGCAGTTTCGCCGTGGGCCTTACGGAGCAAGAAATGGCCAGGACAATCCACAGACCAATGAAAATAAAATTCAGAACTCTTCTCATATTCCTCATTTATAATTATTCACCGTCTAATTTGGCTCCAAGCCAAATTCTGTGGCCAAAAATAGGTTAATTTATGAATTGGAAATGCTACTGTAGCTAAGAAGTTCTGTTGAAACGGAAGAAATACCAGAAATCTTGATAATTGGGATGATTACTAGAAGGTAAATAGGTAAAACCTGGAAGTAAGAAAAGTATATTGCAACAGGAGTCATTTCTTATTTTAAAAAAACGACTCCTGCTAATTTGACGAACCTATATTTAATCGAAAATAACTTCTGGATCGGGAGATCTACTTTTCAATAGACGACTCGGTAAACTTTTTCCCGTCCCAGCAACCGTGCCACTCACACTGTTTGCCGATTTTTTGGTAAGATTCATAAGCATGGATTGCTTCTTTCTTCTTTTTCCTCTTAATCATAATGCTGTTACCTCCATTCCGAATTGTGAAGTAATAGTTTCCCACGCCTAAAGTGAAATGCTTTTTCATAAAAAGATATTTATTAAAATATAGTAATATAAAGCCGAATCAAAGCCGCAGGCCTAAATAAAGGCCTACTAATTTTCTTGTAAAAGGAGGTTTTCTTGATGGATGAGCTCGTGAATTGATAACACCAAAAGTCGTTACGCTGGAGATCATCCAGAGTTACTTTTAAAGGAGATAAGATTTAAAGGATGGTTTGGTGTTGTTATTAGTAGAAAGGAAAGAGGTGTTTTGTTTAACTGGGTGTAAAAGCAGCTCAAAATGTTTGAATTTAGTTCTCAATACTAGTACAATACGAAAAAAAATGCAAAAATGCAAATTTTTCGCTCATTTATTGCAACTTTATTTCAGTTCTACGTAGGGAGCTAGGAAAACTGATCACTTAATAATAGCAAAATTACCAACCTTAAGCTTTTCCTCACCATTGCATCGGAATTGAATTCGATAGAGCATAATGCCCGGATTTACTTCCACCCCCAAGTAGTTGCCATCCCATTTGATGAAAGGATCTTCCGTGAAGAAAACGCGGTTACCCCATCTATCAAATATTTCAAAGGCAATCAAATCTTGAATGGCAAATGGATTGCTAATGCCAAACTGGTCATTTAGCCCATCTAGATTAGGCGTAAAAGCTTTCGGTAAGAACACTTGTGTACAATCCAATTCACTGGGATTGATCACTCGAATCGTAATGGAATCATTTGCAGTACAGACATTCAATACATCGGAAAACTGAAGATTATAGACAAATGTGCCTCCACTTTGGGGGGTAATGACCGGGTCGGGAATATCGTCGCGATCCAGATCTTCAGAAGGAGACCATAAAAACCTGTTTGCACAAGTCTTAGACAGTTGAATATTAACGGAATTACCGAGAAATACAATGGTATCGGAAGTTGCAATACGGTCTGGACGAAAGTAGAGCCCTTCGATTTCATCATCATCTAAAGCCCGGTTATAAACACGCATATCATCGATAAAGCCATTGAAATTGCGTTCTCTAGAGCGGTCCTTGCATTCATTTCCGCCAAGCACTAAATTCCCTGCATTGAAAATATCAATCCGTTCGTCGGTACCGGCCTCCTGGACAAATTCACCGTTGATATAGAGTTTGACCTTATTTTTCTCTCGCACCAAGACTAGATGTTGCCAGCAGGCTCCGTTATCAATGGTGTGAATCATAGAAATGGCAATATCTGCAGTCTCTCTCATCACGACATTTACAGTGCCACGTTGATCACCAAGTGGAGCGTACCTTATAAAGAAAACGTTATCTAGATTATCACAATCGTCGCTTCGTTTCGAAATTAGATATTGAGTCCCGGAATCCTTGGGTTTAAAGTAAAATCCAAGGGTAAAGTCCTCTGTATCAAATTCGTCATTGACCTGACCTAAAAAAGTAATTTGGTCTGGGTCGCTATTAAGCACCAATGCATTTCCGATCGGGCCGCAGGCCTGGATATTTGGAGAACCACTAGGGATACCATTATTGGCCGTATTTCCGGTTAGATCTGCTAAAGTGCTATCAAAAGGATAATGAGCAATCAGACCAATGGTTGATTGGGCATTCCCCGTCGAAGCAGCAAGCAGTAAAACGAATAAAAATCTGGCGATCATGAACGAACGTTTCATTAACGTAATTGGAATGAATGGTAGAATCAAACGGGCCGTTCAAAGGCAGCCCGATCTCCGCATTGAGTAAGTGAATAAATATAGCTTCAAAATTGATCACTTACTTAACTGATATCGATAATTAAACGAAGAGGGGAATTCGATATTTTCCAACAATCTATTTGCCAAACATGTTTCCCAAATTACCGAGCCCCGGGGGTAACATATCCGACAAAAGTCGTTGTGTTTCCGTAGCTTCAATTTCAGCCGATCTTATCAAAGCGCGATTAATCGCCGTTAGGATTAAGTCCTCAAGCTGTTCGATATCAGAAGCCAAATCCTGGCTTATGGAAACATCGGTGATTTCACGAGCGGCGTTGGCAGTTACAATCACCTTGCCGTTGCCGGCTTCACCCTGCACAGAAATACCTTTGAGCTTTTCTTTTAGGGCTTCTTGTTTCTCCTGCATATCCCCAAAAAGGTTACCAAACATAGATTATCTAATTTCCTGAATTAAATCTGTTCCAAAGCACATGTACAACAAACAAATATTGAGCTAAGGTATCAACAAATCTGCAAACACGATAGGGTAAGCCACTAAAAATGAAGATTGAAAACAAGGAGGAAATGACCGGTTGCACTGGATTGACAAAGGTCGATAAAACTAATAAGCACTTGATTTTCTATTCTTAAATCCCTTTCACCCCAAAGTTGTCTGCAAGGGATTTAAGAATAGAAAATCAAATGCCTGATCTATTTACCAATCAACAAAATTCTTGATCTGCTGTGGTCACAATAACGATAAAGGTAAGGAAACGTACATGAAACCGTACAGATTATACCTCTGTCAAGGATACATTTGTTAAGCGCTCCTTACTTGCTAAGCTTTTTTACTGCTTGACTACTATCTAGGTCTGGATTCGGAATGCTCGCTCATTTCTCCTTGTAAGTAGAAAATGATGGATACACCACCCATCCAATACCAATCTCCCTTGTCCGGGTTACCATTTTGGCTTACACCGTCGATGTAATCAGAAAATGGAGTTCTGCCGCCAATCTCAAAAGCAAAGGTCAAATATTCGGTAGCATCTAGCCTCAACCCTCCGGAGATGGGCATTGTCAGAAAGGTCGAACGGTCATCACTTTCAGGGAATTTACCACTGAAACCCTCTCCTACCGTGATATCCGCATCGGCAAATGCCAGTCCTAAGCCAACTGAAAAATATGGACTCCAGCGAGCGATGAACAATCCGGCATTATTGAATCGAGGGCCCCCTAAGGGATACCACTCCAAATTACCTGTTATTTCAAGCAATCCGGCTTTCATAGAAACAGTACCTGCTGGGAAATTGAAATTCGGTTTATCCAAACGATCTCCACGCAATTGGCCGTAATATCCAGCTGCTTTGAATCCCCACTTTCTACTGAAAAGAAAACGGTAGTAACCGCCAAATGCAGGGCGGGCTTGGTTGAGCGCAAATGGGCCAGGTGCCAAATCACCGGCATAGGAAGAAAAACCAACGAACAACCCAATCTCAGAACTTGTTTGAGCGCTTGAACTGAAGGGCATTGCCAAACCGAGTACTAGAATAAATCCTAAACTCTTTAAAAAGGAACCCATGAGTGTAGTTTTTAAATGATGATGAAAATTAATTTTACAACTATTGAAAAAATCAAAAAATTTATGCTAACCTCTTGCAGTAAAGTGAATGATAGCCTATTGGATACATAGACCACTGAAATTCCTAAAAATTCCCGGAAGGGGTGTGTCAGAGAGATTTGTTATGATCCCTATATAGATGTCAGAATGTTATGCAGCTTGAACTGTAACTTTGCTTTTAGGTCGTTTACCTGTCAAAGGAGACATTAGGCTAATTTGCCAAATATTGTGAGTCCCAAATATGAGATAGGTGGTCCTTATTTTCTCAAATCACCCCAAACAATTGATAATCAACAAAAATCTGAAACAAATCTCAAAAAAGCAATTACTGGAGAAATCAAAATTTATAATTAGCAAATATATAAAAAGTTTATCTCTGTGAACAAAAAAAGGCCAAATTACTTAAATGCATTTTAAGGGCTTTTCTCATTCTCGGCCGAGATCAATACGGAAATGACCAGACCGGCAAATAAATACCAATCGTTTGTCAAACTATTGCCATTCAGACTAATCCCATCAATGTAGTCTGAGAAGACAGCCCTTTTCCCTAATTCAAAAGATAGAATGAAATATTCCGAGGCATCAAAGCGCACTCCCATACCAATCGGTAAAATCAGATGAGATCGGCTCACTTCCGGCTCGGGAAACAGATCCTTGTCATGCTCTGAGGTGAATACCTGCGCCGTTCCAAAAGCAACACCAAACCCCCAAAAAACATAAGGAGAGAATTGATTTTTATTGAATCGCCCCACTATGTTTCTTCTCGCCCGACCAAAAGGGTGAAACTCAAACTGTAAGGACAATTCCAATAATCTTGTTTCAAAAGACCATCCTCTGCTGGTATGGATCCCAGAATTCAAATCCGATCCCCTTAGGGAGATTTGGCCCAGTGTTCCCTTCAGTCCTAAGTTTCGATTAATCATCAATCTACTCATTAGGCCTAAGCCGAGACCAACTTCTTTCATTGAACCGTGATGGGCAGCTACTTCACCGTAGTAATTAGTGCCTCCAAAGAATAATCCAGCTTCGAAACTGGTTTGCGAGTAAGTTGTATTCAAAAATAATAGCAAAAATAGTACCAGGATAAGTTTGTTCATGATGTGTTCGCTTTAAATGATCAAAAAACCTTGAATACAAGCGAACATAAGGTTGACGGACTAGGAAATGGCTGACACTTGAAGGTCTTTCAGCATCCTGATTTTTTCCGTTTCTACAAGAAGACTTCATTTTAAATTCTTGGTTACTAGCTCATTAATTATCCACCTTACCCAACTTTGCTCGACCTTTCTCATTCTTACCCAAATTACCCCAGGACTTCAACTTAGTTTTGGATTACAATATTCCTCACTGTATAAAACATAGTTTTTCAAGCTACTAACCCAAAAATGTTCATCATGTACAAACAACTTATTTCATCTATCTTAATTACATGCTCACCACTCTCCATTTATGCTCAAGGAATTCTTTGCGTCCAGCTACCTGCCGGTGTTGACAATGAATCGGAAGAAGCTTGCGGTTGCTCTGCAGCATGTGCCAGTAGCGGTATCTGTTCTCCAGAGGGGACGGGCTCCTGCACTCAACCGGGCACCTCCCCAACCTTAGTGTTCGATACGGAAACCATGAACATCAACATCCCCGCTAACCGAGACGCAGAAATTACGGTCACCAGCCTGAATTGTCCTGGAGATCTGAGTACTCCTGGCAGCTATTTAGAGGGAGGGGATAATTTCGTCGTGGAGACCAACCAGGGCAATTATGACCACAAACAGGACGGGCTGGGAGGGTCATTTCCCAGTAGCTTTGGAAATTATGTAAATGAATCCTTTTGTTACTCCACAACCGGGGCTTCAGAATCTATTTCCATCAAACTAACCGGGAACCGAAAGGATGAATGTTTGAGCGTCAGCGTCAATACTAATAATAATGAAGGAATACCTGGCAGTTCAGGCTTCGGCTCCTCTTGCCATCTTCTGGCAGTAGACATACTGACCTTTACCGCTGAGCAGGAAAACGAAAGTGGCATTCGACTGACCTGGGAAACGGAACAGTATGATGGCCAAACCAATTTTGTAATAGAACGAAGTTACAATGGAATAGTCTTTACAAACATCGGCACCGTACGCGGTTCTTTATATCAAAACCGATATCAATTCTTGGATAATTCGCCAAACCCCGGATTAAATTATTACCGGCTCAAACAACTGGATGGCACCCTACAGTTTTTTTCTGCAATCAAAGTAGTCAGGCTCCATCCGTATCGGAAAATTAGTATCCAGAACCCGGTCAAAGACAAAATGGTGTTGAGGGGTTCGAATAATGGCAATCTACTGAATCCAATTGTACTTTTCGACCTTTTGGGCAGACAACATCCTTTGGGTGAAGCACAGTCGAATCAAAATAGTATGGCTTTCGACGTCAGTCACCTTCCACCAGGCTACTACTTCCTGTATCTCAAAGTCGATCAAGAGGTTAATTGTTTCAGAATATTAAAATTATGATCAAATTACGGCCATTTTGTCACAACAAAACCCCGTTGACTTATGTATATGAAATAGAGGAAACCACCATTTTGATGCTATGGCCATCGCCTGATGCTGTATGAGCTGGTCTTCCCAAATCTGTGCAAAGGTTGTTGTAAACAAATATTTAGATGCAAATTTTAATGGTCTGTCTTGGCAATATTTGCCGATCCCCATTGGCGGAGGGCATAATGAAAGCAAAACTCAGAAGCAGAAACCTTGATTGGAAAGTGGAGTCGCGGGGCACTGGCAACTGGCATGTTGGACAATTGCCAGATCCGAGGTCGATCGCTACTGCCAAAAGGCACCAGATCGATATCACGGACCAACGAGCTCAGCAATTCTCGGAAAAGGATTTTGAGGACTATGACCTAATCCTGGCAATGGATCAAAGTAATTACAGCAACATCATTGCAATGGCTAAAGGAATCGCAGATGAAGAAAAGGTCAAGCTGATCATGGATTTCGACCCGGACAAAACCGCTCTGGAAGTGCCTGATCCATACTGGAACGATGACGGTTTCGAGCAAGTTTTCTCTATGTTAGACCAAGCCTGCGACAAGGTTATCGAAGCATTTGACAAGGCCGCCTGCTAATTTCTCAGCGATAAAATTTTTAACTTTTTTTGGGAAGCTTTTTTTTCTTTTTAGGGGTCACCTCTTCCTTTTCTTGTCTTTTTGGAAAAATAAGATCAGTACTTGAATAGGAGGAACCAAAAGTCAGTGTTGCATTATAAACCTGCGATATGGCATTGACTGTCTGATCTTTACTCAATTCTCTTAAAGGGTGAATAAAAGCGACCCAGAGAACATCTTCTGAAATACAATATTTGACATCGAGCGCAGAGTGGAAATTGGCCTCCATGCATGCTTTCATCTCCTCCGGTGTTACATCTTTAATTTCCTTTACGGGTGAAATAATGCGCATCCGATTGTTAAACTCATCGGTAAAACAGAACATTGGCAGCCCTCGCACCAGTACCTGCCAGTTCCCGTTTTGACCGGTCACTGTATCACCTACGACGTAAAAAATCTTTTCAAGCTTTTCGTTATCCATACTCTGAGCAACCATACTAAATGCGGTAATCAGCAAAAAAAGAGTGGATAGTAACAATAAATGAAAAAAGTTGCGAGGCCCTATTTGCATGTTCAGTTTTTTAATCGGTTGGGATTGATTGAATCTGCTAAAGGTAAACCTTTCCAGTCATTAATAAGTCTCCATTCCTGCATTTAACAACCTTACTTTGCAACGGCCATATATCGCGAATGACTGCTGCAAGAAACGGCTCGCGAATCATTGGTTGAACAACAGTGTATTAGACGGATTCTTATTTGGATGTATGGCGGCCGCGGCGTGTTGACGTTAATTTATATATTTGCGGGAAATTTCAATTCTAATGAGGATACTAATTCTTGGGAGCGGTGGAAGAGAACATACTTTTGCGTGGAAGATCAAAAAAAGCTCCTCTTGTTCGGCACTTTTCGTTGCACCTGGTAATGCCGGAACTGCAGAAATTGGTACCAACCTGGAGGCAGATGTCAATAATTTTCCTGCGATCAAAAAGATCGTGAAAGAAAATGCAATTGACCTAGTACTGGTTGGCCCGGAAGCTCCACTGGTCAATGGGATCGTTGATTACTTCGAGCAAGACCCGGAATTAAAGCAAGTCGTCATTATCGGACCGAACAAAGTCAGTGCTCAACTGGAAGGCAGTAAGGCCTTTGCCAAGGCCTTCATGGTAAAAAATGATATCCCAACCGCCTCTTATGAAACCTTTACCAAAGAAACATTAAGCAAGGGGAAGGCTTACCTGGCCGAACATGCCCTGCCAATCGTTTTAAAAGCGGATGGTTTGGCCGCGGGTAAAGGAGTACTAATTTGTGAAGATTACGCCACAGCCGACGAGGAGTTTGATAAAATGTTGAACGGCAAATTTGGCGACGCTAGTCAAAAAGTTGTGGTTGAACAGTTTCTCTCCGGCATTGAATTTTCCGTATTCGTAATCACCGATGGTAAGAATTATCAAATCCTTCCGGTTGCGAAAGACTACAAGCGTATTGGAGAAGGAGATACCGGACCAAATACCGGTGGTATGGGATCGATATCTCCCGTTCGTTTTGTTGATCATGAATTGATGACCAAGGTGGAAAAACGGATTATCCAACCGACAATTGCTGGATTAAACAAGGAAGGATATGCTTATAAAGGATTTATATTTTTTGGGCTGATCAACGTCAAAGGTGATCCTTATGTAATTGAATACAATTGTCGGATGGGAGACCCCGAAACCCAGGTTGTGCTGCCTAGGCTCCAGAACGATCTGGTGGAATTGTTGGTTGCTACCGACCAAGGAGGACTCGACCGCGTAAAAATAGAGGTTTCAGACGAAGCGGCAAGTACTGTAATTCTAGTATCTGGTGGGTACCCGGGCCCATATGAGAAAGGAAAGGCAATCTACGGAATTGAAGCCATTTCGGATAGCCTGCTATTTCATGCGGGCACAAGGATCAGCAATGGAGAAATTGTAACTAACGGCGGACGGGTCATTGCGGTCACCAGTCGGGCTCGAAACTATGAAGATGCCTTAAACGTATCGTATAAGAATGCCGAACTTATTCGTTTCGATGGAAAATATTTTCGGACGGACATCGGTTTTGACTTGTAAGAATTATAATAGCCAAAAGATAGGATATGATGATGAATCGTTTATTTCTGATTTTCATTTTATTTGCTGTTGCCCACTTTGCCTCAGCACAAAAACAAAGTGCTGACCCGGTATTATTTACCGTAGCAGATACACCCGTACACGTTTCTGAATTCAAATACATCTACACGAAGACAAACGCGGAAAAGGCTGACTTTTCTGAAACCTCCCTTAAGGAATACCTCGATCTATATACCAAATTTAAGCTCAAGGTGGAGAAGGCCAGAGACATGAAGATCGACACCATTCCCAAACTCATTAAAGAATTGGAAGGCTATCGCCGACAACTGGCCGATTCCTATCTCATCAATAAAGAAGTAACCGAAAAACTGGTAAAAGAGGCTTACGACCGTAAGTCGCAGGATTCTGATTTCAGTCACCTCCTGTTCTCAGTGGACCTCAATGCGAATGCCAAAGATACTATGGCGGCCTTCAGCAGAGCAATAGCGGCCAGAAAACGAATTTTAAACGGAGAGGATTTTGCGAAGGTGGCAGCAGAACTATCTGACGACGAATCCGCTAAAAACAATGGCGGTAGAATCGGGTTTCTGGAAGTTCTGTTTCCGGATGGGTTCTATCCGCTGGAAAATGCCGTTTACACTTTGCCCATTGGTGAACTATCGGAACCTGTACGCACTAAAATGGGATATCACCTGGTAAAAGTCAATAGCAGACGACCGGCAAGGGGGGAAATAGAGGCTGCCCATATTCTCATTCGAGAGGATGGCCGAACACCAGAAGAAGCAAAAGAAATCATAGATAGCTTGTATCAACTATTGAATGCAGGCGGCGATTTCAACACCATAGCAAAAGAACGATCTGAGGACAAGAGATCACAACCTAATGGCGGCTATCTTGGTTTCTTCGGGATCAGTAAATATGAAAAATCTTTCGAAGATGCAGCATTCGCTATTGAGGAAGACAATACTATCTCTATGCCATTCAAGTCCAGCCTCGGATGGCACATCGTCAAAAGAATAAGTCATAGAGGTATACAACCTTATAACATTGAAAAGCGTCGTTTAGAAGCAAATATTAAAAATGATGGCCGTTTTGCAAAAGCGCAAGCTGCCGTATTGGCGCAAATCAAAGCCGATGGCAATTTCAGGGAGAACCCGGAAGTTTTGTCGAAATTCACTACTGCCTTAAATGATACTTTCTTAACGTTCCG
The DNA here is from genome assembly GCA_028284395.1 of Saprospiraceae bacterium. GTDB lineage: Bacteria > Bacteroidota > Bacteroidia > Chitinophagales > Saprospiraceae > JANQRV01. The sequence goes on along the minus strand of JANQRV010000637.1, from coordinate 43,911 downwards.
ATGGCAGGCTCCAAAACAGAATCTGGAAAAGGTTCTCTTTACCATGGATGATGGTTTCCAGGCAGATGTGAGTGATTTTGTTAAATTCTTGAGAAATGCTTCGAGGAAACGTATGACGTACGCCAGATCCGGTGATGTGAATTATGTAGCTAATCGGCTTTATGAAGAATTTGTCGAGCAACAGTGCTTCAAATATGAAGAAAATAGATTGGAAGAAAAATATCCCGACTTTAAAGCTTTGATGAGGGAATATGAGGAAGGGATTCTGCTCTTTGAAGTTACGAAGATGTTGGTTTGGGATCGAGCCTCCCAAGATACCGCTGGACTAAAGACCTTTTTTGATTCGATTAAAGGAAAATATCGATGGGGAGAACGTGCGCAAGTTTCAATCTATAAACTAAAAAGTGAACATGAAGCCAAGGTCAAAGAATTGCAGGCTTTTGCTAAGAAGAATCCGATCAGTGCGGTACTGGCAAAATTCAACAGCGAATCGGAGATTCTGACGGTGGAAGAAGTTAAGATGGAAAAGGGCCGAAATATGCAACTAAAAAGGATGGAATGGAAAGCCGGCGCCATTTCGACTCCTTACAACAATGAGAAAGACAAGTTGATTGAGTTTATGAAGATTGAGAACATGAGTCCGGCGGTGGATAAAACACTCAATGAAGCCAAGGGGTATGTGATAGCTGATTACCAGGATTATTTAGAAAAACAATGGATCGAGCAGTTAGAAAAGGAATACAAGATAAAGGTTAATAATAAGGTGTTTGAAAAATTGATAAAAGGATAGCCACATGGCAAAACTAGGATGCTTGTTACTGTCGATTGTGCTTCTGTGGACGGCCTCCAGCTGTGAATTACCTGAAACGCAAGGAGAAGAAAACGATAAACTATTAGCAAGGGTTCACAATATATCACTGTACCTTTCTGAGCTAGAAGGTATGTTCCCGGCTCAAACCAGCAGTCAGGACAGTACTTTGATCATTAGTTCATACGTAGATCGCTGGGTCAAAGACGCTTTACTCCTATATGAAGCTGAAAAAAACATCCCAAACGATCTCAATATTGATAAGATGGTGCAGGATTATCGGGCTTCATTGGTGTTACATAACTATGAGAAAATGATGCTCGATCAATTACTGGATGCGGAAGTTGAGGCGGATGAATTGAAAGACTTTTATGAAAAGAACAAAGAACAATATCAACTGGAAACGCCGATTCTGCGTTGTCATTTTATAAAAGTCAAGCTCCCCGTTCCAAATTCAGCTACCTTACGGGGGTTTTGGAACAGTAAAAAGGAAGGGGATCAACAAAAGCTCATCAATTACTGCACAGAAAATGCCAGCGAATATCTGTTGGTTGACAGTACCTGGTATGCATTAGACGAAATTGCCGGCAAATTACCAGAAGGGACCATTTCTAGTAAGAATGTTCGAGCCCGCTTGGAGGTAACAAACCGAGATAATGATTATCAGTACTTCTTCAAGGTGTTGGAAGTGAAAAAGCAAAAAGAAATTGCTCCGCTTTCTTTTATTGAAGGACAGGCCCGAAAAGTAATCATGCGGCAAAGGAAGTTGGAACTATTGGAGGAGAAGAAACTGGAGATGTACGATCTGGCCTTGCGGCGAAATGATATTCAATTGTTTATCGATTAAAACCAAAAGAGATGAAAAAAGGTCTCGTAGTCCTACTAATCTTTACATCGAACTGCTTGCTTGCTCAAAAACAAGTAATCGACAAGGTTATTGCCACCGTTGGAGGAGAATTGGTGTTGCTTTCCGAAATTGAAGAACAACACGCACTGATGCAAGACCAAAATAGCAATCTTCCGGAGGGAGTTCGTTGTAATATCCTCGCACAGATAATGGGATCAAAACTCTTACTCAATCAAGCCAAGTTGGATAGTATTTTGGTAGCGGACGCTGAGGTTGAAACACAGTTGAATGCGCGGATCGAACGCATACTCACCTATATGAACAACGACGTTAGCCAGTTTGAAGCTTATTATGGTCAGACCGTAAATGAAGTAAAAGAGCAAGTGAGGGAAGATATGAAAAATCAATTGCTGGTAGAACGCATGCGAAACTCCGTCATACAAAGTATAACGGTAACACCATCAGAAGTGAAAGATTTCTTCAATCGTATTCCCAACGACAGCCTACCATACTTCAATTCAGAGGTTGAAATCGGAGAAATTGTCTATCGTCCGAAGGTTAATGAAAATCAGAAAAATATTGCCATCAACTTATTGGATTCTATTCGAAATCTGATCATTACTGAACAAGCAACATTTGAAGAAATGGCACAGACTTTTTCCGATGATGGTTCCGCTCGAGCGGGTGGTGACCTTGGTTGGACTAAGAGGGGAAAATTCGTTCAGGAATTTGAAGCTGCTGCCTACAACCTTGATAAAGACGAAATCTCAGAGGTAACGGAGACCGAATTTGGCTATCACATCATTCAATTGCAGGAAAGACGTGGAAACACCATTCGTGTCCGCCACATCTTGATTAAACCAGAAATTACGGATGCTGACCTGGAAGCTGCCGAAATGCATTTAGACAGTATCCGAAATTTGGTGAGCACCGATTCTATGACTTTTTCGGTAGCAGTCAAATTATTTTCCGATGACAACGAACAAAGTTATAATAACGATGGACGCATGGTCAATCCGGCTTCCGGGAATACTTTCTTTGAAATTGGAGATTTGGACCCCGACATCTATTTCACGATTGACACCATGGAAGTGGGGCAGGTTTCTGCACCTTTCGAATTCACTGACCCCAGGGGAGAAACCGGATATCGTATTGTCCAGTTACAATCTCAAACCGCTCCACACCGGGCTAACTTGGAGCAGGACTACGCCAAGATTGTAAAAGCGGCCAAGGATTCTAAACAAAGTGGGTTTATCGGTACCTGGATTGAAGAAAAGGTAAGTTCAACCTACTTAAATATTGACGCGATGTACGACGGTTGTCCCAATCTGGAAAACTGGCGAAAAAAAGAAACCAAACCATAACCCATAACGTAAACTACGGAAGTACCTATTGGCTCGCATTTCAGCCGTCCTCATACAATAAATAATTCTCCTTTCCATCCGTTAACAAGCTATTTTTTTACTTTTGCGAGGCCCAAAAGATTAAAATAATGCTGATATTATTTCTTAGTTTTTTGACAGCGTTCACGCTGACCTACTTCGCAATACCTTCAATTATTGATGTCGCAAGAGATAAAAGATTGTATGATGAACCCAACGAGCGAAGTTCTCATACTGTGAAAACACCTTCCCTGGGCGGCATCAGTATTTTCGCTGGTACGCTCTTCGCGATTGTGCTTTGGACACCGGTTGGAGAGCGATTCAGTGAGTTACAATTCATACTTTGTGCTTTCATTATCATTTTCCTGATTGGCACCCGTGACGACCTGAATCCGGTCAGTGCATCCAATAAATTGATCGCTCAGATTCTGGCAGCCTCCATCTTGGTTTTCAAATCCGAAATTCAGTTGAAGAGTTTTTATGGGCTCTTCTACCAATCAACTGAATTCCCGTTCTGGCTCTTTACCATCATCTCAATCTTCACAATCCTGGTCATTACAAATGCTGTAAACCTCATTGATGGCATCGATGGATTAGCGGGAAGCATTGGAGCCCTGGTATCCTCCACGTTAGGCGTTTGGTATGCGGTCAATGGCACTGAATTCATGCCATTTGCCGTGGTTGCATTTTCGATTACAGGATCAATCATCGCCTTCCTGAAGTATAATTTTTCGCCAGCCAAGATATTTATGGGAGACACGGGATCACTACTAATCGGTATAACTCTTTCTATACTCATCATAAAATTCATTGACATCAACCATAATCTCGATGATGCAACTGCTGTTTTCAAATTCCAATCTACCCCCGTTGTAGCAATTGGAATTCTCATCATCCCTCTTTTTGATACTTTTAGGGTATTCACTACACGTATCATCAGGGGCCATTCTCCTTTTAAACCAGATCGCCGGCATATTCATCATCTACTTGTTGATTTCGGCATGACCCATGTACATGCGACATTGACTTTGGTCTTTGTCAATTTCTTATTCATCGCTTTGGTCTTCAGTTTACACAATGTTCTGGATCTACATCTATTGCTTTTGATAATCATTACGCTTGCAACCGCGATGACCTATTGGCTCCACCGGGCTGTAGTCCGAAAAAGGCTAGCTGTCGAAGCTGGAAAAATGCAATTCCAATGAACCTGCTGAACTTTCTGTGGGTATTCATCGGAGGTGGGCTCGGAAGTATTTGCCGATTCGGTATTTCTCTGTTGGTCAAAAGCCAAACGAGTGAATTCCCCTGGGCAACCTTGTGGGCCAACATCATTTCTTGTTTGATTTTAGGCTTTTTGGTAGGTGTGAACACACAAAACTTATGGTCCAATCAAGCAAAGCTGATGTTAATGACGGGGTTTTGCGGAGGCTTTAGTACCTTCTCGACTTTTTCAAATGAAAATTTCCACCTGTTTAATGAAGGCAGTCCGTGGATGGCCGTGGCTTATATCACAATTAGTTTACTGACCGGACTTCTTTGCATATTTTTCGGGCTTCGAATAGGCCAACTTGTGGGTTCATAAATCATCGACCCATATGGACTAATAATACGGAAATGTCGGCTGGAGAAACCCCACTAATCCTACTGGCTTGCCCTATGGTCATTGGTTTGATTTTCATTAACTTCTCCCTGGCCTCGGAAGACAGTGATTGCAATTGTTCGTAATCAAAGCCCTCGTTAATCCGCACTTGCTCTAACCGGTTCATTTTATTGACCATTTCCTCCTCCTTTTTAATATACCCCTCGTACTTCATATTGATCTCTGCCAAATCCTGGCAAACCTGATCATATTGATTCATTTCGGTCTTCAAAAATGGCAGCGCCTGGATTAGCCCTTTAAGATCTATCTGCGGTCGCAGCAAAATGCCGTGCAATTTCACTTTTTGTTTTATTTGGGCGCTTCCTCGCTCGATCAAAAAAGCATTGATCTGATCTGGACCGACACTCGTCTTTCTCATAAATTTTTCAATGCTTGATGCCGCTTTCTTTTTTTCATCGACTCTTTGAATGCGTTCTGACATTTCACGTACTCCTATTCCGTCGGCAATCGGTGATAAGCGAATATCGGCATTATCCTGACGTAAAAGGATGCGGTATTCGGCCCTCGAAGTAAACATGCGATACGGTTCTTTGGTACCCTTATTCACCAAATCATCAATCAGTACCCCGATATAAGCCTCTGACCGCTTAAGGATAAAAGGCTCTTCTTCATGAATGGCCAAATGGGCATTTATACCTGCGATGAGTCCCTGGCAAGCTGCCTCTTCATATCCAGTCGTACCATTGATTTGACCCGCAAAAAACAAGTTCTTAATCAGATGGGTTTCAAGTGATAATTTGAGCTGCGTAGGAGGGAAAAAATCATACTCGATGGCATAACCAGGTCGAAACATTTTCACATTTTCAAAGCCCTGAACCTTTCTTAGGGCCTTGAATTGTACATCTTCAGGAAGAGAGGAAGAAAAACCATTGACGTAAATTTCACAGGTGTCTCTCCCCTCCGGTTCCACAAACATCTGATGTCTTTCCCGATCGGCAAAACGATCGATCTTATCCTCAATGGAAGGGCAATACCGCGGACCTAGGCCTCGAATCCGGCCATTGAAAAGTGGTGAGCGGTCAAAGCCGCTTTTTAATATTTCATGTACTTCCTTGCTCGTATAAGTGATATGGCAAGGCATTTGTTTTTCTAGTGCCGGTGTATCGAGATAAGAAAATCTGCCCGGTTGTTCATCTCCAGGTTGTTCCTCCATCGCTTCCCAGTTAAGGCTGCGGCCATCCACTCGTGGAGGAGTGCCAGTTTTCATTCGCCCCGACTCAAATCCCAATTCAATCAATTGTTCAGTAATCCCTTTTGCCGCTCTTTCACCCGCTCGACCTCCTCCAAATTGTTTTTCGCCGATGTGAATAATTCCATTTAGAAATGTTCCATTGGTGAGCACTACCGCTTCACTTTCAATTTCGAGGCCGATGGAAGTTCTGACACCTCTTGCACGCCCATCTTTCACTAGTATGCCCGTTACCATTTCTTGCCAAAAATCGATATTGGGATGTGCCTCCAACATCATTCGCCACTTTTTCGCAAACGACATTCGGTCACTTTGCGCTCTAGGGCTCCACATTGCTGGCCCCTTGGACTGATTCAGCATTCTAAATTGAATCATGGTATGATCGGTCACAATACCGGAATACCCGCCGAGAGCATCCACTTCACGCACGATTTGCCCCTTTGCTACTCCACCCATTGCTGGATTACAGGACATTTGGGCAATGGTATTCATATTCATAGTAGCCAATAACACCTTGGATCCCATATTCGCTGCAGCCACTGCTGCTTCACAGCCGGAGTGTCCCGCCCCTACAACAATGACATCGTATTTTGGAAACATATATTTTAATTACTTTTGCGACACATCAAAACGCTTTCGTCAACAGACAACAAAAATAGACAAATTTCAGTTCAACAGCTGAATTAGCTATGTCTGATCGCAATCGCAAATGCCAATTCGATTAAATATCGTTAATAGAAAACATGTACCAGCAATTAGAGACCGAACAAAAAGCCCTGGAAATCAACCTTGATCGAAAAATATATGGCACTTTCGCCGAAATTGGCGCAGGACAGGAAGTTGCCCGCTACTTCTTTCAGGTAGGAGGAGCAGCTGGCACCATCGCAAAGACTATGTCCGCTTATGACAAAGTTTATTCGGATCAAATCTATGGGGTCGAAGATAGCGGCAGATATGTTTGTGAGCCCCGGTTATATAAAATGCTGGATCACGAATACGACTTAATTGAATCCCGCCTACAAGCCGAACGCCCCAATACAAACTTCTTTGTCTTTGCCGATACCATCGCCGCCATTAACTATCACCGCACAATTAATGGTGATGGATGGTTGGGGATCCGTTTTCAATTAGATCCCGACCGAGGTCCAAACGATTTGGTAATTCATGTTAGCATGTTGGATAATGACAATCGCCTACAACAACAAGCCGTAGGTATTCTTGGCGTCAACCTGATCTACGCTTGTTTCCGCTACCCTGATGACCCAGAAACCATGATCATCTCTCTGTTGGATGGCCTGCACGGTCGGGCCAAAATAGATATGATCCGCCTGAATGGACCGGACTTTGAGCATGTCAATAACAAACTGCTCAGCCTCTACCTCGTAAAGCACAATCTGACCGAGCTAGCGATGTTCAGTCCAGAAGGAAAGAATGTTCATGCATCAGAATTTCTTTACAAGAAGTATGTGATGGTGGTCAGAAGCAGCTTTCGCCCCCCTACACTCACCCATCAAGATATGCTTCAGAAAAGTTATAAACAATTCAAAAACAATCCGGAAGTCCAGACCGATAAGACATTCCTATTAACGGAGATTCCGCTGGAAAGCCTCTGCAAAAAAGGTGAAAAGAATCCCAATGAAAAGGACTTTCTCGACCGGGCCACTCTTTTGAATGCTCTGGGCTATACCGTCGTCATTTCAAACTGTGCAGATCATCAGGAAATGCTGCAATATTTTTCCGATTTCAAAATTCGCCAATTAGCCGTAGTCCTGGAAGCACACAAGTTGCTGGATTTGATCAACCAAAAGTATTATCAGAATCTCGATGGCCGGCTGATTGCAGCTTTCGGGGAGCTTTTCACTCATGAAGTCCGTGTCTATGTCTATCCATCCCTGCAGGAAGGGAGTCCCGAATTAATGAAAGCAGAAACACTTCCGGTCCCGGAAGGGGTCAAATTTCTATACCGGCATTTGCTGGACAATCAACAAATTATCGATATTTCAGAATTCGATCCAGAAGTCCTTAATATTTTCACCAAACAAGTCTATGAATTAATCCAGGAAGGAGGTACCGGGTGGGAAACCATGGTCCCCCAAAAAGTTGCGAAGCTAATCAAAGAAACCTATCTATTTGATTATCCGAGCGAGAGAATCGAATTCGAATATTAATTCCCATTGTTCAACCTTAATCAGAATGCTGTGAACCAATTCATGCTATTAGCCTTCCTTACAATCATGTTTTCCTGTAGACCTTCTGGAAGTTCCGCTGATGTAGAAGACCAAGCAATACCTCTTGAATCTGCTATCACGGAAGCCCCCCCTAAACCCATTTGGGAAGGGATGGGATTCGACCTGAACTATCTGATGGGAAAGTTCAATCCCGCTCAGGATTCCAATTTTGTAAAGATCCCCTCACAGTATGCAAATAACAACCGCAGCTATATGCGTAAGGAAGCCTATCGGGACTTTGTAAGGATGGCTGAGGCAGCACAGAAAGATGACATCAAATTGGTTATTGTTTCTGCTGCTCGTAATTTCTCCGCCCAGAAAGCCATTTGGGAAGCAAAATGGGATGGGCGCCGGGCAGTCAATGGCGCCAACCTGTCCCACACAGTTTCGGATCCAGTACAAAGGGCATTAAAAATCCTAGAGTATAGTTCGATGCCCAGCACTTCCCGTCATCATTGGGGAACAGATATCGATATCAACAGCGTCAACGGCAACTATTTTGAAAGTGGAACTGGGAAAAAAGTTTATGAATGGCTCGCCTCAAATGCACATAAATATGGGTACTGCCAAATTTATTCCCCCAAAGGAGCAGACCGCCCTCATGGCTATAATGAGGAAAAATGGCATTGGTCCTATCTTCCAATCGCCAGACCATTAACCGCTTTTGCTCGTGACAATTTGAAAAATAGCCTCATTTCAGGTTTTAAAGGCTCCGAAACTGCTGTGGAAATCGGCGTAGTAGAAAAATACGTTTTGGGTATTAACCCGACTTGTTTTTGAAAGGGTCGTAACACTATGTTTGGTATTTTTATGGGTAAGAAAAATTGTCGCCAAAAATGAAATGTACGAAAATAACACTCTTCCTCGCTTTATCCCTAACCACCAATTCTGCCTTTACTCAATACTACCAGGCTCGAACCAGTGAAGATCAACGCCTTGAGTTTAGGAAAATCCCGATCTCCGGACCTGCACATTTGAGAAATACGCCAAGCCCTCAAATTTCAGGCTTTCCAATTGGATTTCCGGCTAACAGAAATTTTAAGAACTTTCGCAATGTCGCGCTCGCAGATATTGACAAAGATGGTATCCCCGAAATTTTAACGGGGATCAACAAGACTCTTTATGCTTTTAAGAGTGATAGTTTATTGTGGCAGACCCCTCTTGACGGATTGGCCATTTATCCTCCTTCCGTAGGGGACATTGACAATGATGGAGCAATCGAAATTGTACAGGTCACCGGGGGACAAGGGGAAAAGGGACGCATATATGTTTTCGATCGAGATGGTACCCCAATTGAACCGTGGCCGATTGGGTTTAATGACAACTGGATACTAACAGCTCCTGCTTTAAGCGACCTTGACAACGACCAAACACTGGAAATAATCGTCAATGAAAGAGACAGTCCTTCAGGCAAGGTCCATATCCTAAACCTAGACGGAACCTCTTTCAACTCCAATTGGCCCGTCAGTTTGGGGGGTACACCGGCCGTTACGCCTTCCATTGGAGATATTGACAATGACGGAGAAAAGGACATTGTCGTCTTTTCTACTACAACACAATTTGCCTTTGACCTGGATGGAAATCTGAAGGAGGGCTGGGGCTTCTCAACCGAACCATTTCAAAAATACAGTTTCCAATCTCCCATTCTCATAGACCTTGACCAAGATGGTTTTCTGGAAGTTATTGGAGCGACCCATGGAGATGTTCCTCAGTATTATGTTTTGGAGCACGATGGAACCTTTGCCCCTAATTGGCCAATAGATGTACCCGGCAGTTCGTGGACCTTCAATACGCCAACGGTAGTGCCGGTGCAGGGAGTCTACAATATTTTTATGAGTCGCCCGCTTTTTCAGGATACGGTTAATAGCATGTTGTTCTCCTGGACTTCTGACGCCATACCCAAGGCTGGATTTCCGATCGTTAAAACCGGCGGACTTGAAGGTTTAATCAGCGTTGCCGATGTCGATGGAGACGATGAATTCGAATTGGTCTTTGGCTCTCAAATGGCAGACTCCGATGGACTTGGTTACATACATGCTTACGAGATGGACGGTGTCACTCAGGTACCCGGATTTCCCCTTCAGCCACGTGGCTGGACATTCATGAACGGAGTCAGCATCGGAGATGTCAACAACAATGGTAGAATGGATTTGGTTGCTCTTTCCAATACTGTGGAAAATATTACGGGAACACCAGATTCTACCTATATAAACGTATATGAGTTGGAAGTAAGGTATGCTCCCCAAAAAGTACTTTGGTCGACTTACAAAGGCAGCAATACCAGGGACGGATTAATTGGTAGTGATTTGGTATCATCTTTGGATACGAAATCAACACCAATTGATGTTGTTGTATTTCCTAACCCAACTGACGATCTCCTGACGATTGAGTTGACTTCACGAATCAATGCCCCCAAAGTGAGGTTGATGGATGCTACCGGTCACTTAGAGAAAGAATGGAACCTCCGGGAATCAAAGAGCCAATTATCTATGGGTCAATTGCCCGCCGGGCTGTACTGGCTTGTGATCTACGACAACGATCAATTATTAGGAGTTAAAAAACTCATTAAACTTCAAAAATAGCTATCTTAACCTCTCACTCGGCCCCCATTACTCATGCACATCTTGAATCAAACTGTTAACCGAAAATAACGAAACATGGCATTGACAGAATCCAAAATGTTGGCGCTTGGCACCCAGGCGCCTGATTTTACACTCCCGGATACCGTAAGTGGACAAGTGCTATCTCTGTCTGATTTAAAGTCCGAGAAAGCTACCGTGATTATGTTTCTTTGTAATCACTGCCCTTATGTCATCCACGTCAATGAGGAAATCGTCAGGATAACCAAGGATTATCAATCGAAAGGCGTCCGTTTCATTGGGATCAGCTCAAATGATGTTGTAAACTATCCTCAAGACGGTCCAGACAAGATGAAAATTCACGCGCGGGAAGTGGGGTATGATTTCCCCTATCTTTACGATGAGACTCAGGAGGTAGCCAAGGCTTATGATGCAGCTTGTACACCTGATTTTTACGTTTTTGATGGCGCTCTAAAATTGGCTTACAGGGGCCGGTTGGATGGATCCCGCCCTGGAAACAACCTAACACTTACCGGAGAAGACCTACGAGCAGCACTCGATGCAGTTTTGGCTGGAAGTGAAGTAAGCTCTCTCCAAATTCCAAGCGCAGGTTGCAATATTAAATGGAAACAGTAAATTTATCAGGAAAGATATTTTCCTACAATCGGCATTCGCCGCCCCATTCCAAATGCCTTTGGTGATATCCTTAGTACGGGAGCTGTCTGATGTCTCTTGAATTCATTAATGTTGACCAGTCGGAGAATACGCCGTACTAAGGTTTCTTCATACCCCATATCAATAATTTCCTTAGGCCCTTTGCGATTTTCTATGTATTCGAACAATACTTTATCAAGAATTTCATAATCCGGCAAGCTATCGGAGTCTTTTTGGTCGGGTCGAAGCTCGGCTGACGGGGGTTTTTCGATGATATTCCAAGGGATGACTTCCGAATCCCGATTCATCGATCGGGCTAGTTCAAAAACCTCCATTTTATAAAGATCCCCCAGTACGGAAAGTCCTCCACACATATCGCCATAGAGGGTACCATAACCCACTGCCATTTCGCTTTTATTGGAAGTATTAAGAACGATGTGGCCAAATTTATTGGAAAATGCCATCAAAAGCATTCCGCGGATCCGCGCTTGAATATTCTCCTCTGTTATATCAAAAGAGTGCCCCCAGAAATGAGGTTTTAGAATTTCGGAATAAGATTGGTAGATTTCTTCAATTGGGATAATGTCGTACTGTATGCCCAAATTCTCAGCCAGCTTCCTTGCATCATTGACCGAATGGTCGGAAGAGAACTGGCTGGGCATTAAAATAACTCGTACATTCTCACTACCTAGAGCCTGAGCAGCAATGACCGCAGTCACCGCCGAATCAATTCCTCCAGACAGGCCGAGAATAGCCTTTTGAAATCCCAGTTTTCCGAAATAGTCCCCGACCCCCATGAGTAGAGCTTTGTGGATCATTTCAATCTTTTTCTTGGGACGATCAATATTTCGATGTCCCTTCAAGACTTCCGCCAAATCGTAAAACCGGATACACTCTTCAAAAAAAGGAAGTTCGTCGTAAACCTGGCCATTTCCCGAAACCACGAGAGAACCACCATCGAAAATCAATTCCGTTTGAGCGCCACAGTGATTGATATAGAACATCGGGATCTCATAACGTTTCACATTCGAAAGTACAATATGTCGTCTACCACTCGGATTGTTATAATTGAAAGGGGAAGCAGATATATTGATCATAAAATCGGGCTCTTGTGTAATCAGCTCATCCATTGGACAGACCGTATAGAGCGGATTCTCATTGCCAATATTCCAGATGTCTTCGCAAACGGTCAATGCTATTTTCTTACCCATGAAATCAATCGTTTCAAAGGTTATAGCCGGCTCAAAATAACGATATTCGTCAAAAACATCATAAGTAGGAAGTAAAGCCTTATGGCGGATTGCCTTGACTTTCCCCTCGTAGAGAAAATATGCGGAGTTGTATAAATCCTTGCCTTCGACAAGCGGATTGCGAGTTGGCGAACCTACAATTACCGCAATGTCCTGGGCAGCAGACGCTAACTTTTGGATGGTTGCTTCTGCTTCGTTAATGAAGTCATTAAATTCAAGGAAATCCCGGGGAGGATATCCGCAAGTTGCCAATTCTGAAAAACAGATCATATCCGCTCCTCCAGCCTTCGCCTCATCAATAGATTGCAACATCTTTGACAAATTTCCATCAAAATTGCCAATGTGATAATTCAATTGTGCGATTGCAATTTTCATAGATCCATCTATTTTAAGTTGCCCGAATTAACCATTTTTTCTCTAAATAACAAAAGTTCAGCTACTTAGTTTAAAAACAAAACTAAGTAATTAGGATTATAATTGCTATTTTTGTTTCTGAAAGAGAAATTTTAAAACAACAACGGTTTCAAAATCTGACTGAATGAGCTCATTCATTGTCTCGGCAAGAAAATATCGTCCCACTAGGTTTGAAGAAGTCGTCGGACAAGAACATGTATCGCAGACTCTCAAAAACGCGCTTCAGAGCAACCATTTGGCGCATGCATTTCTCTTTTGCGGCCCCCGTGGAGTTGGGAAAACAACTTGTGCTCGAATCCTTGCGAAAGTGCTCAATTGTCAAAATGTAACGCAGGATTTCGAACCGTGTAATACTTGTGATGCTTGCCAGGCATTTAATGAAAATGCCTCTTTTAACATCACGGAGCTAGATGCCGCATCGAACAATAGTGTTGAACATATTCGGGCATTGATTGAGCAGGTTAGGTTCCAACCTCAACAAGGAAAATATAAGGTATTCATCATCGATGAGGTACACATGCTTTCTCAGCAGGCTTTTAATGCCTTTTTGAAAACGCTGGAAGAACCTCCCTCATACGCAATCTTTATTTTAGCGACGACGGAGAAGCACAAGATCATCCCAACCATCCTTTCCCGCTGCCAGATCTACGATTTTAAGCGGATACAGATTCCAAGGATTGTCCAGCATCTACAAAATATTTGCCAACAAGAAGGGACTGAAGCGGAAAAAGAAGCTTTGCACATCATTGCTCAAAAGGCGGATGGTGCGCTCCGTGATGCCCTTTCGATTTTCGATCGTATCGCTTCTTTTTCCGGCAAAAAAATCACTTACGAAGATGTCATTAACAATCTCAATGTTCTGGACTATGACTATTATTTCAAGATCATTGATAATCTCTTAAGTGAGGATATTTCACAAATTCTATTGACCCTGGACGATATCATGGCCAAAGGTTTTGATGGAGATATTTTCATCAATGGTTTGGCTGAGCATCTGCGGAATATATTGGTCTGCAAAGATCGAGCTACCGTTGTACTATTGAATGTGAGTGAATCCCTGCAAAAAAAGTATTTGGAGCAGGCAAGACTGACACCTTCTTCTTTTCTTATTTCAGCCTTGGACATTGCCAACAATTGTGACATTAACTACAAGACCGCTCGAAACAAGCGTTTGCATGTGGAAATGGCCCTGATTAAAATGGCATTTATTAATAGGGCTGTTAATGCTTCTACAATGGCCGTCGAGGTTAGCCCAGAAAAAAAAAGTCCACCCTCAATTGACCAGATGACCTCCGGTCCTGCTACAGTCAAAGAAGCTGGTAAACCAGTTGTTGAAGCGCTGGCTCCGCCGATTCAAGATCCCACACCTTCACCAATGCCGGTGCCGGAAAAACCAGTTTCAAATCCAGCTCTTTCAACTGAATTAGAAACGATGGTCGAATCCTCGTCGATGTATTCGATGCCACAATTGAAAGACCTATCAGCCCTAGCATCAGAAATCGAAAAGGACATTGACAAAAAAGAAGGAAGTGGCAATGAGTTAAGCCTGGAATCACTCCAAATAGCCTGGGACAAATTAGTGGAGCAATGCGATCGGGATACATTAAAACACATTCTGAAACAGACAGAACTCAAACTGGATGGACACAACATTTCCGTTATCGTTGGCTCTTCACTTTCCGAAAATGCCATCCGCCAAGAAGCGTCCATCATGGATTTTTTGCGGAAGGAGTTAACGACAACCGAAATTACCCTGTCCGTAGAAATAGATAAGAGTAAGGCTCCACCCCCACCGAAGAAAAAGGAAGTATTAACCCCTAAACAGGTCTATCAAAAAATGGGTATGACCAATCCTTTAATTCATGAAATTCGCAAGCGCCTGGATTTGAGACCAGAATAGCTTAACTGTAGGCAATCTCTCTAACGGGAGAAGTACTTATGATACAAGTCTCTGTATTTAGATGGCGTACAATTCATAATCCTCTTGAATTGCCGGTTGAAGTTTGAAAGATTATTGAATCCCGAGTAAAAACCAATCTGCGAAATGGTATAATTATTACTATGCAGCATCTTACATGCCATCCCCACTCGGAATTCATTGAGGTAGTTTACGAACGACTTATGGGTTGTTCTTTTAAAGTAGCGACAAAAAGAATATTTGCTCAAATTGGCCAAATTGGCGACATCCTCCAATTTGATCGGCTGATCGAAGTTTTCAGAAATATAGCGAAAGATTCGGTTCATAGAATTGTAAAACTCTGTTTTCTGGGGGATCGTATAGCTAACACTTGATAGGAATTTCCATTCTCGGCTCAATGCCATTTCATTGAGAATAGCTAACAACTCAATGATCTTATCCGCTCCCGCCTTTCTTTTCAGCTCCATTAACCTTGGTCGCAGTTTCTCGGAAAATGAGTTGTGGAATTTTAGTCCTCGCGACGAATCCAGGAGAAACTCCCGTACCTTGGTCATTTCCGGTAATTGAAAAAATCCGCTTCCAAAAGAAAATTCCCTAAAGAAAACGGAGTACATGTGAGCATGGCGGGCATGATCTTTTTTAAAGACGTGCGGAACATTTGGTCCGATCATATAGAGATCTCCGGCTTCAAAGTGCTCAACCCGGTTTCCAACCGAGCTTATCCCCTCGCCTTTAACAATGCAACTAATCTGATACTCCGGATGACAATGTAGTTTATTGTAAAGGTCGGATTCCGTATTTTCTTGGATATGAAAAGAGCTGTTGTTCGTTTCCGTTACTTTAAACTGGATTGGTTTCATACCTGAACTTTGCTTTTGCAATATCGTATTAGAGAAAGCCAATATCGTAGTGGTCGATCGCTCCAAAAAATCAGAAATTGATCGCAAAAACAAATTATGGAGTTAATGACCATGACTAAAACGAAATACACCCACCTTGTGTGTTCAAAAAGTGGAGATATTTACGACAAAAAACAACTACATACATTTTCCCGACAAAACAAGCCACTTCTTGCGTGCTATGATACCAACAAAACCTTTGATAGGGCAATCTTGAAAGGACGTCCACACAACATGTGGAGGTACCGTGAAATGCTCCCGATTGAGAATGAGGATAATATCGTTACCCTTGGAGAGGGGATGACTCCTCTGATAAGCATGCCCAATATCGGCTCGAATTTCAGTTTCGCCAGTTTGCATTTGAAGGATGAAGCTTATAATCCAACGGGGTCTTTCAAAGCTCGTGGTTTGGCCATGGCCGTTTCCAAAGCCCAGGAAATGGGAGTCCAGAAATGCGTCATCCCAACGGCGGGCAATGCTGGTGGTGCCATGAGCGCTTATTGTGCCAAAGCCGGAATAGAAGCTTTTGTATTTATGCCACGTGAAACGCCAAAAGCTTTCTTAAGGGAATGTGAATTCTATGGCGCAAAAGTCGAGTTGGTCGACGGAAACATCAAGGATTGTGCAAAGCGGATTGCAGGAATGGCACGTGAGGATTGGTTTGATGTATCCACTCTTAAAGAACCTTTCCGATTAGAAGGAAAGAAGACCATGGGTTATGAAATTGCTGAACAAATGAGCTGGGAAGTACCCGACGTCATTGTATATCCGACTGGGGGAGGTACGGGATTGATTGGAATATGGAAAGCATTTGAAGAGATGGAACAATTGGGTTGGACCAGCGCAAAACGCCCTAGGATGGTCGCCATACAAACTGAAGCCTGCTATCCCATTGTGAACGCTTTTCGAACAGGACACAACTATGCCGAGCCCTTTATCAATCCGGCCTTTACAGTAGCTAATGGCCTGCGTGTGCCTGTTGCATTTGGTGATGAACTAATTTTAAGTATTCTGAAGGCAAGCCAGGGCGAAGCGGTGGCAGTAACCGAAAAGGAAATGATGAAGGGTATTGAAGAGGTTGCCCAAACTGAAGGTATTTTGTTATCACCGGAGGGGGCTGCAGTATGGCAAGGTGCCAAAAAATTGCGTAAGAAAAATTGGATCAAGGCAAATGAAAAAGTAGTCCTTCTAAATACCGGTAGCCTGTATAAATACATGGAGAACTTCTAGTGGACGATCAACTGATCCAACAAAACGTTATTGTTGATCGCCCACTTATCGATCTTCCGTTACTTTTTCAAACCTGGTCGACGATTTAAAAATTCGTCGTATAATCTGGTATGCCTGCTTTCCATGGGGATGTTCCATCCATCGATAAAGACGTATTTGACTTGAGTCTTCGTCTCGAAAGGGTCTCCATCAGATACAAAAAGTGTAGCACTTTTGCCGACAACCAGCGAACCCAATTGATCGGCCACACCGAATATTTCTGCCGGGGTAATGGTCACTGCTTTTAGTGCCTCTTCCTTCCCGAAGCCATAAGCGGCGGCAAATCCCGCATGATAGGGTAAGTTACGAACGTTCTCAGAATCTCCAGTTCTAATAGCAACCTTGACACCGGCTTTGTGCATAAGTCCAGCATTTGCGTACGGTTTGTCATAACGATCCGAACTACGTGTCGGCGTGCTTAGAACCGGGCCGGTTATGACCGGAATTTTAGCAGCGGCCAGTTGATCCGCCACTCTCCAACCTTCTGCAACACCGGTAAAAATGGCCTTCACCTTACGCTTCGATACCCATTTGATGGCTGCTTTGATCGATTGTTCGCTATTGACCTCCAATAGAAAAGGAGCTTCCCCCTTGATAACGGGAAGCAAAGCTCTTAATTCCGGATTGTACTCAATACTTGCACCTTGCTGACCAACGCTGGCATCAGAGAGTTGAGTGTATATAGCTGCCTCGTCCATTACTTCATTCAGCTTTTTGAGTTTTTTATCGTACTCTTTCTTACGGACGTCTTCCGAACGGCGATCCCATCTGCCGCGCGCCTCAGCAGAGGGAAAGTTGAGGATAACTCCTCGGAACCCCAAATCCATTTGATCTGGAGTATATCCAACCAGGTTGATCAATGAGGCAGTACCTGGCAATATCCCACCCGAGGGAGACACAATAACCGACGTAACACCACTTACTCTTGTAACCGGAACCGCAGTGGAATTCGGATTCACTGCTGTCAGTGCCTGCATTTGTGGAATGATGTCGCCTAATTCATTGTAATCATTTGTTAAGGACACCGAACTCACCTCCGACAATCCCAGTTGGGTACCGCTATCGATCATCCCTGGATAAATGCTATGACCGGTACAATCGATGATCTCGGCACCGGCAGGGATGGCGGCATCCGGACCTAAAGCCGTAATTTTACCATTTGAAATGATAAGATTGCCGCTCATGGTTCCGTTGGTAATCGTTTCAATGGTGGCATTGGTGAGCGCAAAAGTCGCCTTCGCCGGCTTACTCTCCGTTTGTCCGATAAGTGGCAAGACAAGCAAAGTGGCAAAAAGAAAATTCAGAAGTTTATATTTCATTTTAGTGGATTCTTAATTTACAAATTCAATGATGTGAGTGAAATACCTGTTCAAAAACACCTTGCATGCAACGATCGTGGTCATGTGTATCTTCCATCATGAATGCAGGAACCGCTTCCTCCGGATCAACATCTAATCTCATGTCATCGTTATCTTCCTTTATATCAAAATATTTCACACCGTCGATAAAGGTCATCTGGGGAATCGCATAAATAGACAGAGGATGGTTGTTGAAGATCGCGATATCACCATCTTTCCCCACTTCGATGCTGCCGATGCGGTCTGCGACCCCCAACTGCTTAGCCGGATTGATGGTAATCAGAGCGAGTGCTTCATCATCAGTAAGGCCACCGTATTTTTGGCTTTTACCTGCCTCATGATACAGGTGGCGGATTAGTTCACCGGAATCTGAGTTGATGGAGGTAACCACGCCATTGCGTGTCAAAATCGCAGCGTTATAAGCTGTCGAGTAGTAGACCTCGAATTTGTAAGCCCACCAATCGGCAAACACCGAAGCTCCTGCGCCAAAATCCGCTAACTCCGGAGCAACTTTAAAACCTTCATTAACGTGCTGAAAACACAGTTTTGAAACGCCATAATCTCTACAAACATTCATGAGCATTAGGATCTCATCAGCCCGGTAGGAATGACAGTGGATGATGATGTCTCCGGTTAATATGTCGGACAAAGTTTCCAACCGGCGGCTGTAGGTTGGCGGAGCCAGTGAAGGATCCGCTCCTTTTTCGTAAGCGGTCCACGCATTTTGATAAGCTTTTGCATCTTCAAAAGCTTTACGGATAACCTGCTCGACACCCATTCTGGTTCTTGGCACCAGTTTATTCCCCTCGCCGTGAACGCGCATTGGGTTTTCACCCAGTGCAAATTTAATCGTCCGTGGAGCGTCCTTCATTTCCAGGTCGGCCGGGTTATAACCTCCATATCTGTGTTTAATGGTCTCGCATTGTCCTCCGATAACATTGGCGGATCCGTGCATGGAGTGTGAGGCTGTAACCCCTCCCGCCAAGGCCCGGTAAATGGCGATGTCGAGTGGATCCAAGGCATCACCAGTAAAAACTTCGGCTGTTACAGGATTCGTTCCTTCATTGACCGCATCAATCGCAATGTGGGAATGTGCATCGATGATACCGGGCATCACGAATTGCCCGGTGGCATCAACAACAATGATTTCTGAAGGAGCCTTAAGGTTTTTCCCGATCCTAGCAATTTTCCCATTTTTGATCAATACATCTGTATTTTCTCTGGTTCCATTCGTAACGGTTAGCACAGTGCCATTTTTGATCAGAACGTCTCCTTTTGGTGTCTGTGCAAAAAGACCAAAGGCCAAGAAAGAAACAATAATAATTGCAGAATATTTTTTCATTTTGTCGAATTTAAGTTATGGACATTAGGTTACCTGGGAGTAGACGCCCGTTCTCCTTCAATATCAAAGGTTCCAAGGCCATCAGCACTGACACTACCTTCAAAATTATTCCCTTCGATCACTACAGAAAAGGATACGGAAACAGTTTGGCTTCCATCATTAAATTTCGTCGAAAAGGATAATTTGTTGCCGGCCAATTCTACATCATTAACAGGACTGGATTCGTTGGTCATAGGGTTACTTATGGTCCCACTGAAAATGTCTTCATTTTTTTTGATTACCAATTGCCCTTCCATAGTCTGACCGTCCGCATCAACCTGATAAGACCACGAACCAACCGGGTCGGCCTTAACCTTAGTGTCTCCTTTTTTCTTTTCTTTTACTTCATATTCGAATACCTCGCCCTCAACCATTACGTATCGAACATTTGCTTTTTCTTCAAAATAGGGCTTATCAGTCACCAGCAAATTGGCCATTTTCCCTTTTTCAACGGTACCCAATATTTTGTCTACCCCCAGAAGCTTGGATGGTATCACAGTTAAAGCTGCCAGTATTTGCTCTTCTGACAATCCATTTTTTATCAATTTCAGAAGGTTCCCCCGAATATCCTTGGACTTCGCAGAAATTGTCGAAAATCCAAAATCAATGCCTTTTTCAGCAAATACCGCAGCTTGCCGCAAATGTTTGCCCATTTCTTCTTTTCGCCTTTTCTCCAGTTTTGCTTTTTCGTCACTTTGAACTTCCGGATTTTTCACATTTACAGCTTTTGCACCAGCAGTTGCCTCTTTTTTCTTTTTGGTATCACTGAATTCCGGAAGATCCAATGATAGGAATACCGGTATTTGGGCATTCTTAATTTGATCAGCCACATGCCAACCTTGCTTCACATTGGCAAGAACAAGTGGAAAACCAAGATCTTTCTGCAGCATCATTACCCGATGAATAGATTTCACATCACTGGCATTAAAGAAAATGGGGCGTTGCCCGTCTATGGCCCCATAAAATGCCTGGTGAACCTCATCGTAGTTCGGTCGCTTCATTCCCGATGGGTTTTCCCTATAAGCTTTTTCATGCTTTTGAGCTAATTCAGCCTGCTTATAAAGATCCCGAAATTTTGACATCACGCCAATTACGGTCGCCGGATATACACCACGGGCACCAGATAACTGAGCAAAAAGAGAGGTTTCGTCTTTCAGTACCATTTCCTTACCCGACTTTCCTTTCAACAATATGAGCGCTCCTTTACCTGGCAACATTTGTCCACGTGGAACAGCATGCGCAGTAGTAAAGCCAATTTTCCGCATTTCGGCGACGGAACGTTCCTCTGGGTTCAAGAGGTCTACCACTGATCGTTCGGGTAGTATTCCCGCTACTTTATTCGGTGGATTCCCTCGATCTTTCACTCCTGGGGGTGGCCCCCTTCTCCTTCCTTCCTGACTTTGTCCGGCATCCGATTTAGGACGTGGTACTCCCACATTAGTGGCTCCGTCTATAAACCCCGAATAGATGTAAAGAGAATCACTACCAACGATCTTTGCATCGGGAGGGATCGGAATGTCTTTTCCGATGGCCGCGATGGAACCATCCTTCACCACCAGGTTAACGCTTTTTAGAATCTGGCCTGGTTTTTGAACTACAGTCACATTGGTAAAAGCGTAGGTTTTTGTCACGGGCTTGAGTTCCACAATTTCTTGCCCCACAGCCGGTCCAGTCCAAAGAAGGACAAGCCCGCAAAGGAACAACAGTAAGCGCTTTTTCATACTAACTTTGATTAGGTTAATAACTTTGGAGATATCTTGCTAACCCAAAATAGTGAAATTATCGGATTTAATGATTGGAGGGTATATATTGGAGCGCACCACTTTAATATTTGCAGTTAACGAGTTTTGAAATCCCGCGAATTGGTCCTATTTTTACAGGACCGATCGCACTAAGTTTCGAGACTACATACTCCCCAACCGGTCTTGTATCGAAGAATACCTTTGCACAATAACTTGCCCTGTTACACTATTAGCTAACTTGGTATGAAAATGCTACTCCTTTTAGATCACTGACATTGACCACTGTCAGCATTTTACATACTGTAAAGCGTATCACTTTATGAACGCGACGACCAAAAAGAAGAAAAGGTCTGGCAAACACATTTTCACAGATCAACCCAAGTGGTTTTCCAACCAGACTCTACATAGCTGGTTGATATTTGCGATTGGATTTCTACTTTACAGCAACACCATCTTTCACAAGTATGCACAGGATGATGCCATCGTGATTACCGACAATACCTTTACCCAACAAGGTATCGGTGGCATTCCAGATATTCTCACTAATGACACTTTTTTTGGGTTTTTCAATGACCCATCCAAAGCAAGTCTTGTATCCGGAGGCCGGTATCGACCTTTATCACTAGTTTCATTTGCCATTGAACATGAGTTTTTTGGCAACAAACCATCGGTGAGTCATCTGGTGAACGCCATCTTGTATGGCATCACTGGTGTGTTTCTGTATATGCTACTGCTTCAGTTATTTCCAACTAAGAAGAAAGGCCCCTATGCTTATTGGATCGCATTGATAACCAGCCTTATTTTTGTCACTCATCCGCTTCATACTGAAGCAGTAGCCAACATTAAAGGCCGCGATGAGATTATGACTTTATTGTTTAGCTTAGCCGCCCTCTATTATGCTTTTCTGGGATATCGCCGTGAAAGGTGGTACTGGACGGTTACGGCTGGCATCCTATTTTTTCTGGGGCTGATGTCGAAGGAAAACGCCATTACCTTTTTGGCGATCGTACCATTGAGTTTCTATTTCTTCACCCGAGCCTCATTGGTTAAAATCGTTTGGCAAACGGTACCATTTGTTGTCGCTGCCGCGCTCTTCCTATTTATTCGTTCTTCCGTTTTGGGAAGCGCCTTAGATGCTCCTCCCTCTACGGAACTGATGAACAATCCATTCTTAAAATGGAATGGTAATTCCTATAGTAGTTTTTCAGGTGCCGAACGGCTGGCAACGATTACTTACACCATGGGTAAATATCTTCAATTACTCGTCTTACCTTACTCCTTAACCCATGATTATTATCCGCGGCATGTGGAAATTATGTCTTTTGCCAACTGGAGGGTTCTCCTCAGTCTACTATTATACATCGGCTTATTTGCTTATGCTTTGATGAGGGCTCCCAAAAGGGATCCCATAAGCTTTTGCATTCTTTTCTTTCTGATTACTTCTTCTATCATCTCCAATTTCTTTTTCCCAATTGGTACAAATATGTCTGAAAGGTTCATGTTTATGCCATCGGTAGGCTTCAGCATGGCGATTGCTCTTTTATTTTACAATTGGTTTGACAAACAGAAGATCAGGAGTTTCAGTAATCTATATCCATACTTTGGCGCAGTAGGGGTCGTCGTACTTTTATTCGGCATCAAAACTATGGATCGAAACAAAGCTTGGAAAGACAACTTCACCCTTTTCACAACGGATATTGAGACTTCTTACAACAGCGCAAAATTGCGAAATGCCGTCGGTGGCGAGTTATTGACTCAGGCACTTGAACAAGATGATGATACAAAAAAAGATGAGATGATTCGCGAAGCCATTGGACACTTGAAGGAAGCGATAGATATCCATCCGCTTTACAAGAATGCTTATTTGTTGCTGGGTAATGCTCATTCTTACCTCGAACAACACGATGTAGCCATTCAATACTTCAACCAGGCTCGCAATATTGACCCGCTCTACAGAGACGCTATCCTCAATCAGGCTATCACCTATATGAATATGAAGCAGCCCGAAAAATCGTTAGACAACATTGAGTTGCTCATTCAGAGTTATCCAAGGGATCCTCAATACCAAAACTACCTGGCTATGGCGTATCGAGATTTGGGTCGAAAATACGGAGAACAACAAAACGATCTTCAGAATGCTATGCTTTACCTTCAGAAAGCATATGAAATCAACCCCAACGACTATGAGACCTTAAGGCTACTTGGAGTCGCCATGGGTATGCAAGGTAATAACGGCGAAGCACTCCAATATTTTGAGCAGGCCTTGAAAACAAGTCCTAACAGCGCTGATGCACTCTATAATGTGGGTACAGCTTATTACAATGTTGGCAATCCTCAAAAAGGGGAAGAATACCGACAAAAAGCGATTCAAATTGATCCAGGGATACAAAAGAGAATGGGAGGAGGCTAATTTTCAAAAAACTATAAATGGCTTTAATTAAAAGTGTGCGGGGTTTTACCCCGATCTTCGGACAAAACTGTTACCTCGCTGAAAATGCAACAGTTATCGGCGACGTGGAAATGGGAAATGATTGTAGTGTCTGGTTTCAGGCAGTTGTTCGTGGCGATGTAAACAGTATACGCATTGGCAATAAGGTAAACATCCAGGATGGAGCGGTTATCCACGCTACTTACCAAAGATCTTCGACCACCATCGGTAATAATGTCTCAATTGGGCACCGGGCAATCGTTCATGGCTGTACATTAGAGGACAATGTCTTGGTGGGAATGGGAGCAATCATTATGGACCATGCCCTTGTGCCTTCCAACGTTCTGATCGGTGCAGGAGCGGTCGTACTCGAAAATGCTACCTTAGAATCTGGTTTCATATACGGAGGCGTACCTGCTAAAAAAATTAAATCATTAAGTGAAGCACAGTTTAAAGACTCCATAGAACGCATCGCCAATGCCTATCTTTTCTATTCCGATTGGTTCAAGTAATCTAAAATACCTACCTGCTGATCGAAAATCCTTTATTTTCGTTTGGATTTTGATAAAATAGCAAAGACTTTCTATTTTTAGATCCATACTAATCAAACGCTTCCATGACGTACGATAATTTCACTATAAAGGCCCAAGAAGCCATCCTAAAAGCCCAACAAATCGCCTCGGCACTCAGCCAACAACAGGTAGATACTCCTCATCTAATCCGCGGTATACTGGAAACCGATGAAAATGTTCCTTCCTTCATCTTCAACAAGATGAACGTAAACATCCCCGAACTGAAAAATAAATTAAATAATATCATTGCACGGTATCCAAAGGTAAAGGGTACTGAAAAGCAGTTCCTGACCAATGATGCCAACCGCTCTTTAGCAAGGGCAAAAAAAATGCTGAAAGACTTTGGCGATGAATACATTTCAATTGAATTGATACTGCTTGGGGTCGTGCAAGGAACTGATGAAGGAGCGAAGTTGCTGAAGAGCCTAGGAGCAAAGGAAAAAGATCTTAAGGCTGCAATCGAAGAGCTTAGAAAAGGCAAGAAGGTTACCGAACAGAGTGCTGAAGGCAATTACAATTCACTAAATAAATTTGCCGTTAATCTCAACGATCGAGCGGAATCGGGAGAACTGGACCCGATCATTGGCCGTGATGAAGAGATTCGACGCGTATTGCACATTCTATCCCGCCGGAAAAAGAACAACCCCGTACTCATTGGCGAACCAGGAGTCGGTAAAACAGCTATAGTAGAAGGGATAGCCTGGAGAATCGTCAAGAAAGATGTACCAGAGAATTTGCGCAGCAAGAGAATCTATACCCTTGACCTGGCAGCTTTGATTGCGGGTGCCAAATACAAGGGGGATTTTGAGGAAAGGCTGAAGTCGATCATCAGTGAAATTGAACAGTCAAACGGTGAATACATTCTTTTCATTGATGAGATTCACACTTTAATTGGTGCCGGTGGAGGTCAAGGAGGGATGGATGCCGCCAATATTCTAAAGCCGGCTCTAGCTCGAGGAGAAATCCGAACCATTGGCGCTACTACCTTAGATGAATACCAGAAATATTTTGAAAACGACAAAGCGCTCGTCCGACGGTTTCAAACTGTTCTTATTGACGAACCAAGCATCGAAGACACCATTTCAATACTTCGCGGCCTTCAAGAGCGCTATGAAGTTTACCACAAGGTAGAAATCTTGGATGGTGCCCTGGTCGCCGCGGCCGAGCTTTCTCAACGATACATTGCAGATAGATTTTTGCCCGATAAAGCCATCGACCTCATTGACGAAGCTGCCGCTAAGCTGCGGTTGGAATTGGATTCGGTCCCGGATGAAGTAGATGAATGGGATCGTAGAGTGCGGCAACTGGAAATTGAAAAAGAAGCAATCAAACGGGAGAAAGACGGTGCTAAGTTAAAGGTCATCAATAGCCAAATCGCCAATGCTCGAGAGAAACGTGACTCTATTCGAGCAGCTTGGAAAAATGAGAAGGAAGTCGTAGATACCATCCAGAACATAAAAAAACAATTGGAAGAGCTGGAAATGGCCGCCGACAAGGCTGAGCGAAACAGCGATTTTGAGACAGTGGCCAAAATCCGCTATGGAGATATGCAAAAGCTTCAGGTCATGTTAAAAGCCGCTGAAGAAAAGCTGGACACCCTTCCAGACGAAGTGAGATTCACGACCGAAGAAGTAACTGCGAATGATATTGCTGAAACCGTTGCCAAGTGGACCGGGATACCGGTAGCTAGAATGTTGAAAAGTGAAAAAGAGAAGTTATTGCATTTGGAAGCTGAAATTGGCAAGCGTCTCATTGGTCAGCACGAAGCGGTTAGAGCAGTTTCTGATGCGGTGCGGCGCAGTCGTTCGGGCTTGCAAGATGCTGACCGCCCCATTGGCTCCTTTATTTTCCTAGGCCCAACCGGTGTGGGTAAAACTGAACTGGCAAAGACTCTGGCAGAAGTGCTTTTTGACGATGAAAAAGCGATCACTCGAATCGATATGAGTGAGTATCAGGAAAGACATTCTGTTTCGAGGCTAGTAGGTGCTCCTCCCGGTTACGTAGGCTACGATGAAGGAGGACAATTGACCGAAGCCGTCCGTAGAAGACCTTATTCTATCATTCTTCTTGACGAGATCGAAAAAGCGCACCCGGACACTTTCAACACTTTGTTACAGGTCCTGGATGACGGTAGGTTAACGGATAATAAGGGGCGGGTTGCCAATTTTAAGAACACGATTATAATCATGACTTCCAATATAGGAGCGGAAACAATCCTGGAAAACTTTGAAGATCTTTCCGAAATGGAGGAAGACAAACACGAGGAGATCATCGACGCGACCAAAGATGAAGTTTTCGAATTATTGAAAGAAAACCTCCGACCGGAATTCCTCAATCGGATCGACGAACAAATCATGTTTACGCCGCTATCGCGAAAAGAAATTCACGCTATCTCCCAACTTCTGCTGAAAAAGGTACACAAAATGTTGGCCCGCCAGGGAATTGTGATCAAATTCAGTGAAAAGGCTCTGGACCTTTTAGCTGAGTTAGGTTATGATCCACAGTTTGGAGCTCGTCCCCTGAAACGTGTGATTCAGAAAGAGGTAATTAATGAGTTGTCCAAATTGGTAATTGGTGGCGAATTTGCGGCGGGTGACACCATTTATGTGGACGAGGATGAAGACTACCTGACCTTTGGCAAAGAGCCTTTCAATGGTGCCGCCGATACCAAAACCGAAATTACAAAAGAAGAAATTGAGGAGGTGGAAGAAAAGACGGCTCCAGAGTCTCCTAAAGACCCTGAAGTGGAAAAAGCGGAGACCAAAGCCGAACTAGAAGAACGAATGAAGCAGGTTGAAGAGCTTAAAAAAGCAACAAAGGATCTGGAAGATGCTATGGAAGACCTAAATAAAGAGGAATAACGGTTACAATTCAAATATTTCAGCTACATTGAAACAGTTGTTTTAAAAAAAATATTTCAAAATATTTTGATTTTAAAAACAAAAAATTTATTTTTGGTCTGACGGATTACAAAAAGTTTTTCACTTCATTCAAAAAAATTTCATGCAACAGGATAGAGAAGCAAAACTTAAGGCACTCAAATTAGCCGAGGACAGTATCAATAAACAATTTGGGAAAGGCACCATCATGCGACTAGGTGACAAACAAATTGTCGACATACCATCTATTGCATCCGGTTCCTTAGGGTTAGATATTGCATTGGGGATTAATGGCTACCCACACGGTAGAATTGTTGAAATTTATGGCCCGGAATCATCCGGTAAGACGACACTGGCCATCCATGCGATAGCGGAATGTCAAAAAGCGGGGGGTATCGCCGCCTTTATCGATGCTGAACATGCCTTTGATCGCTTCTATGCTGAATCGCTGGGTGTTGATACTGAGAACTTGTTAATTTCTCAACCAGACAATGGAGAACAAGCATTAGAAATCACAGAGAATTTGATCCGTTCCGGTGCCATTGATATTATCGTAATTGACTCCGTTGCCGCCCTCGTACCCAGAAGTGAAATTGAAGGAGAGATGGGGGATTCTAAGATGGGTTTACAAGCTCGATTAATGTCGCAAGCCATGCGAAAACTGACCGCTACAATTGGTCGCACTGGTGCGTGCTGTATATTCATCAACCAATTGAGGGAAAAAATTGGCGTGATGTTCGGAAACCCAGAGACAACAACAGGGGGTAATGCATTGAAGTTCTATGCTTCTATCAGGCTTGATATCAGAAAATCAGGTTCCGCGATAAAAGACAAAGAAGGAAATGTTACCGGCAACCATGTAAAGGTGAAAGTAGTGAAAAACAAATTGGCCCCTCCTTTCCGAATTGCCATGTTTGACATCATTTATGGAGAAGGTATTTCCAAAGCCGGCGAAATTGTCGACCTTGGTGTCGATTATGACATCATACAAAAAAGTGGAGCCTGGTATAGTTACGGTGGTGGTAAGATCGCCCAGGGTCGTGAAGCTGCCAAACAGTTCATGAAAGACAATCCTGAAGCTGCCAGAGAAATAGAATTAAAGATCAAAGAAAAAATTACCGGGAAAGCTCAGGAGCCTTCAGCAGATGCGAAAACCTCTGCTAAAAATGGTAAGTTAGATAAGGTGCCAAGCACCTAATTAGGTCCAACCTTATAATAGAATTGTGGTACGGAGTTTTTGAACTCCGTACCACAATTCTATTTACTCTCCCCACTCAAAAGTCTCAATCATCTGCATAACATCTTTTCGAACAAACTGATATATTGGAGCCAGAGAGTCAGGCTTGGCCTGTGTATTAAAATAAACTGCGGCTCTTAGAAAATGCTGTAAACTATCGGTCAAATAAAACTGAAATGGAGATGCTGCCGGCCCTTCAATTTCAAATGCAAAACCGGTCGTACCATTTTGCCGGTCAATGGGCAACTCATCGATGTAATTAGCTTTTTTGGTATGCCAATCCACCAATTCAAAGGCGTCACTTTTCAATTCTTCAAAATTCTTGGCAGCTCCAATTTCATAATAACTACAATGCACTCGGCAAGAATAGGCAGGATAGTATATGTCAAACCAACAAGGATTAACAGGTTTCTCCTCAAAAAAAGAGGTGTCTTGTTGAATTTCTGCATAAACTGGGTATTCAAAACTAAACCCACAATATTCTGCCTTAAACGACTGATAGGCTTTTGGAGGATAAATTACTTTGGGATACCCTCTGGGCTTGGGAGTAACAATTTGATTGCCATTGGAACAAGCAACCACTAAAGCGATCAATATAAAAAATCCAACTTCCTTCAATTGCATATAAAATAATTGTACGTTTTCGTTGTTCAAGTAACCCACTACAGATCAACACTGTAGAAGCATCCTGGCTTCATGCCAAGATTAAGGCAACTAACAACAATTAAAATCAAAACTAGGAATTATCGGATATTACAACGCTGGAAGGCATGGTCATTTGTATCTCTTTGATGCGTCTTTTATCGACGGATACAATTTTGAACTGAATTTGATTGTATTCCACAATTGCATTGCGTTTGGGCATCTCTCCCAGAAGTTCGAGCACTAAACCCGCCAAGGAATCCGAGTCACCTCGAACGGCATCGAAAGTATCATCCGAAATCTGTAATACTCGATAAATATCATTCAGTAAGGTTTTCCCCTCGATCATAAAGGTGTTTTCACCCACCTCTCGAATTGACAAGTCACGATCATCATCAAATTCATCTTTGATCTCGCCAATGATCTCCTCAAGAATATCTTCCAAAGTAATGATACCAGCGCTCCCCCCATACTCATCTACCACAATAGCCATGTGTAGGTGCTTTCGCTGAAACTCTCGCAAAAGATCGTCAATTTTTTTTGCCTCCGGTACATACAAAACATCCGTACGGATCAATTCTTGCCATTCGAAGCTGATCCCATCTTCATCTAAGTGGCCCAGAAGGTCCTTTGCATACAATATTCCCGTCACATTATCAAAATCATTCTCATAAACAGGAATACGAGAATATCCGGAATCTCGAACAATTTTCAACAGTTCTTTGAACCCTATCCTAAAGTCGATTGCTACAACATCAACTCTCGAGCGCATAATTTGCTTAACCGATACATCGCCAAATTTCACAATCCTCTTCAGGATATCAACTTCCCGTTCTGTGTTCTTCTCATTTCTGACCGCAAGATCAATTGCTTCATCAATCTCCTCGCGGCTTGTAATGCCGCTGCTCACCGAAGTTTTCTCCAATTTTCGCTCAATAAAACTGGTCCAGGTAACCAAAATATTGCTTGGCCCCCTAAAAAGCACTGTAAGAAAAGCCAATGGCCTGGACATAAATGTTGCTAATCGGATATTATTCAGTTTTGCATAAATTTTAGGGGCTACCTCTCCAAAAAGAACCAATAAAAATGTAACGCCAATAATGGTGACCAGAAACTGAAAAAAGTTGGCTAAACTAGCAGCCTCAACTCCCAATGCAACGGAATGATTTACGGCTTCCGCCCATTTCTCAAATACGCCACCACCATCGAAGATCTTTTTGATTACAAATTCAGAGATGACAACAATGGCAATATTGATGAAATTATTGCTGATCAAAATGGTTGCCAACAATTTGCGGGGTGTTTCCTTTAATTTGAGAATTCGCTGTGTATTCCGAGTGTTTTTCTGTCGTAAATCCTCCAAATCGTTTGCCGAAAGAGAAAAGAAAGCAACTTCTGAACCCGAGATCAACGCTGAACAGACCAACAACAGAAAAATAAGCAACAGGCCAATTGTTACCTCCAAAGAAGGAAATGAAAGCAACAGAGTAGGTTGGGCATCAAGGAATAGAAATAAACTGTCAGGTTCGGTTTCCAACGAAACTCATCATTTGTTAAGAAATAGAATCAAAATGGCAAGTCATCATCTACAGCGTTCTCGGCAGGACCATTAGAATTTGGTTCCGGAACAATTTGTGCAACAGGAGGAGTCGCCGGGGTAACATGGCTTGGGCTCATGGTATTCGGGCTGTGATTACTCTCAGAGTGCATTGCCTCATCAGTTGGTGATGGAAAATAACCAGGCTGATTATTTTCTCTTTTACCAATTTGCCGGAAATAGTTAGCAACTACTTCAGTGGTCCGACGATTATTACCATCCTGGTCTTGCCAGGACCGATGTGTCAACTTGCCTTCAACATAGACCATCATTCCCTTTTTTAATGTAGCTTCCGCTCTTTCTCCCAAATTCCTCCATGCAACTACATCATGCCACTCTGTCTGTGTCTGCCACTCTCCACTTTTATCCCTGTAATTCTCATTGGTTGCAACCGAAAACTTTGCTACTACTGCACCATTTTCGAAACGCCGCACTTCCGGGTCGCGACCCAAATTTCCTATTAATGTTACTCGGTTTACCATATTTGGTCTTCTATTGTAAATAATTATTTAATTGATTCGTATCATCAATCCAAGGTTTCTAAAGCTTGCATTGGTATAAATTTAGAGAATTATCCTTTACACAGCAAATTGTAAAAAATATATATCAACGGTTGAAAAAGCTTAAGAATTAACCTCACCCCAAGTAGCGGTGGATAATCTTTGGGAAAGCAAAGTTAGAAAGGTCATTTTTATCGATCAACAAAAGGTCAGTTCCTTCAATTTCCGGGGTATTTAAGGCATCTATCTCCCAAAACACAGCTACAATTTTCTGATGGGTCAATAGTTGGTGAAAGGGCTTACTTACAAAGTCAATTGAAACCTTTCCTTTCAAGCCCACCTTCTCCCAAAAAATATTCTGTTGAATGATCTCTTGGTTGAACCCCATCCTAGGCACTTCGAAATATGGAAATTCGTAAAGGTTTTTCCAAATATCTTTGCCAGTCCGTTTTCGAATCAACCTCTGTTCGCCATAACGCACCACCAAATAATGAAAGAATCGCTCTCTGCGCTTTATCTTTTTGCTTTTCCGTGGCAAAAGAGAAATCGTATTCTCCTTTTTTGCTTGACATTCATCAGAGAAGGGACAACGTTTGCAGAATGGTTTTTGAGGTTGACATACGGTCGCGCCAAAATCCATAATCGCTTGGTTGTAAACTCCAGGCTGCTTAGGATCGATTAACGATTGCGCTAAGTCAAAAAATATTTTTTTACCCTTTGTAGTATCTATTGGCACGGCAATACCGAAAACCCTCGACAATACCCTATATACATTTCCATCTACAACCGCATGTGGCAAATCAAAGGCAAAAGAGGCAATAGCGGCAGCCGTGTAAGGCCCAACTCCCTTAAGTCGACGGATTTCTTCAATGGTATTGGGAAATTGTCCTCCCAACTCAAAAGCAATGTACTTTGCGGTATGATGCATATTCCGGGCCCGGGAATAGTAACCAAGCCCTTCCCACAATTTCATGATTCGGTCTTCTGACGCTTTGGCCATTTCAATGATGGTCGGAAATTCTTCTTTGAATCGTAGGTAGTAAGAAAGACCTTGTTCAACCCGGGTTTGCTGCAAAAGTACTTCGGATAGCCAAACCAGATAAGGGTTTTTCTCTTCCTTCCAGGGAAGTTGCCTATCAGATGGGTCATACCAGTTGATAAGTTGCCTGGTGAAGGCATTCGTATTGAAGTTAATATGCTCCATAAAAAGATTTGGCAGCAAGGAATTAGGGAACATCCTTGCTGCCAAATTAAAAACTTCTGGATTATAAAAAGTAAGTATGCTTCTTAAACTCTGGCATTACCAGCGTACCGAACGTCAATCTTTGATTTCAATTCTTTCCGTGCAAAGAAAATACGACTTTTAACAGTACCTAGTGGTAAATTTAAGTGATCGGCAATTTCCTGATACTTGAATCCTTCATAATGCATTAGAAAGGGTACTTTAATGCTGCTCTCCAACTCTCGGACCATTTTCGTCAATTCCTCCATCATCATATTGGAATCGCCATCATTTTTGATTGACTGATTACCAGAATTAATGTAATAATTATTCTCGGTAGAATCCATGATTGTATTCGCCTTCATCTTCTTTCGATAATTGTTAATGAAGATGTTTTTCATAATGGTAAATAACCAGGCTTTGAAGTTCGTACCTGGTCTGAATTTCTCCATATTAGTTAAAGCACGATACGCAGTTTCCTGAAAAAGATCTTTCGCTTCTTCTACATTTTTGGTCAAATTGAAAGCGAATGAATGGAGAAGGATCGTCATTTCATCGAACTTGGAATAGAAATCTACTTGAGACATAATATATTGTTTAACCCCGTTATTATTTTGTTGAACAAATATACAGAATAGTTAAACAAAATCAAAACCGAATCAGCAAATTTCCTTACTATTTATCTCCTGGTTCATTCACAAGGAACACAAAATTCTGAAAAACAATCAATTAAAATATTTTTTATTTTCAGAAAAAAATGAAAATTGTTGAACAAAGATTAGAGTTCTAAAGCATTTTGTTAAACAAAACGTAAATCTCCTGCCTTAAAAATGGAATTTAGAAACTTCTGTAGAAGGTTACTTCTGTGCGTTTAACACCAGATAAAGCGCAATGAAGGAAAAAACAATATTGGGCATCCAAATACCCAGAAGTGGTGAAAGAATGTTCCCCATAGCGAAGACAATGGAAAACTGAGATAAGAACATGAAGATTGCACAAAGGCCAATTCCAAGTGCTAATTGAAGTCCTCTTCCCCCGCGGACCTTCCGAGCAGCAATGGCCAAACCAATGATTGTAAGGATAAAATTGGTGCAAGCTGCAGCCGTTCGCCGATAAAGTTCACTCTCATACTTTTTTGTATTACCGGCGCCTCGACTATTTAGGTAGTTGATATACTCCTTTAATTCGGGCGTCGTCATCATCGTATGCTGCTCTTTGTAATCTACAAAGTCCTGCGGAGTTAAGTTGAGCGTGGTATCGATTTGTTTTCCATTTCCAATAATGAGGTCTTCTCCCCTTTCATCGAAAGTTCGAATTTCGTAATTGACCAATCGCCACTTTTCTTCTTCCTCCAGCCATTTGGCACTATTTGCTTTCAGAATATATACTAGTTGATGATCCTTAAATCGTTCGAGGCGAAACTTATTAGCCCTACTTTGTAGCTTATAAAAATTGTGAATAAAAACTTTGGTATCGGGCGAAAGAAAGAGGTGTACATCCTGTGTCTTTCCCTTGTCATCGTTCTTGTGCAAATACTTATAGGTCAGATCTAATCTAGTCTTGTTTCCTTCAGGAATGAAATAGTGATTACCGACGAAATGAAGAGCAGCAATAAAGGCGGCGGCCACCATGTAGGGGTACATTAATCTTCGAAAACTCACTCCCGCATTGAAGATTGAAATTACTTCCGAGGAATAGGCCATCCGGGAGGTAAAGAAGATCACTGCAATCAAAGTAAAAAGGGGCCAAAGAATGCCTATGATGTTGAGAATAAAATTGGGGTAATACCCAAAAGCAATTTCATAGGTCGTTATGGGTTCTTCAATGAATTTCTCAACCTTTTCAGCAAAGTCAATGACCACTGAAATCATCGTAAATATAAGGACAGTAAAAAAGAAAGTCCTTAGAAACTTACCTATGATATAATGGTCAATTTTCTTAAGCATAACACTACGAATTTCCTACATTCTCTGCTTTGAAATACTATTCGGGCCGCTCATTAACAATATTATAACCTTTGGCCAAGAGACGGAATCATTTGTTTTTTCCAGGTCAAAAAATCGCCATCAATAATATGCTGTCGCGCCTCTCCGACCAGCCATAGGAAGAAGCTCAGATTGTGTAATGTCGCGATCTGGCCACCCAACAGTTCATTACAATGTACTAAGTGGCGCAGGTAGGCCTTTGAATAATTGCGACTGGCATAACAACTACTGTTTTCATCAATCGCACTAAAATCGTCCTTCCATTTGGCATTCTTAATATTGATAATGCCATTTTCAGTGTACAATAGGCCATGCCGTGCATTACGGCTGGGTAAGACACAGTCAAACATATCGATGCCAAGTGCAATACATTCCAACAAATTTACCGGAGTCCCAACCCCCATCAAGTAGCGGGGTTTATCCACAGGCAAGATACCGCAAACCAGTTCGGTTGTCTCATACATTTTCTCTGCCGGCTCTCCGACCGACAACCCACCAATCGCGTTTCCCGCCCTATCAAATTCACTGATAACCTCTGCCGATTGCTTACGAAGGTCGGGATAAGTCCCACCCTGAACAATAGGAAACAATGTTTGCTCATATCCATACAGGGGCGTAGTAGCATCGATGTGTTTGCAACAACGCTCTAACCAACGATGAGTCAGCGCCATTGAATCCTTAACGTATTTGTACTCACATGGATAAGGCGGGCATTCATCAAATGCCATAACAATGTCGGCCCCAATCGATCTTTGTATATCCAGTGATCGTTCCGGCGTAAAGAGATGCTTAGAACCGTCAATATGTGAACTAAAAGTAACCCCCTCTTCCGTTATTTTTCTTTGGCTGCTGAGAGAATACACCTGGTAACCACCACTATCCGTCAAGATTGGCTTTTTCCAATTCATGAATTGATGAAGACCACCTCCCCGCTCCAGTATGTTGGTGCCGGGTCGCAAATACAAATGATAAGTATTACCAAGAATTATTTGAGCTTTGATGTCTTGATCCAACTCTCGTTGGTGCACCCCCTTCACAGTACCCAGTGTTCCTACCGGCATAAAAATCGGAGTTAGAATCGAACCATGGGAGGTAGTTATTTCGCCCGCTCTGGCCTCGCAATCAGAGGATTTCTTTTGAAGCTTAAAGTCAAACAAGGAGAATCATATTTTAAAGCGATTGCTGTCGAGTTTGAGTAAAACTGCAATCATCAAAGTAAACCCTAGTAAAGAGGACCCCCCCTTACTAATAAAAGGTAAAGGTATGCCAATTATCGGCAATAACCCCATTGTCATGCCAATATTGATAATGAAATGGAAAAACAACATACCGCTAACTGCATAAGCATAGTGGCGGCCAAAATTATTGCGCTGGCGCTCAGCAATAACGGTCATTCTTATGACTAACACCAGAAAGAGGCCGATGATCCCGAAACTTCCGACAAATCCCTGTTCTTCGGCAATCGCACAAAAAATGAAGTCGGTAGATAACTCCGGAACGTAGTTTAGAGAAGTCATCGTTCCATTGCGAAACCCTTTGCCCTGAAACCCTCCTGAACCAATGGCCATTTTTGATTGCAAGACATTATACAAAGCCCCTTGGGGATCACATTCCTCCGGCTGCAACCAGACCTTGATTCTTTCTTGCTGGTGGGGTTGTAAGACATTATTGAAAGCATAGTTGGCGGTAATGGCAATTGCACTACCCAACAATATGGCATATGCCAAACCCCGGACCAGTTGTCCTTTCCGATTAAAAGCCGCCCAGATACCAATAAGTACGCTGGGGCCGGCAACCAGAAAAAAGGCCAATGGCAATAATTCGTTATTTTGAGAGACAAAATAATAGGCAGCCGTGGCAACTCCAGTAACTCCTCCAATCCAATACCACTTCGATTTCATCCCTGCCCCCAGGATCATTAGAGCAATTAAGAAAAGAGTGAGAATAACTGCATAAGGATGGTAAACCAGTCCCATGACGAGAATTGCTGATCCAGCAATAGCAATTAGGTAATAGGTGGAAGACAGCCCTTCTCGAAACAGCAAGATAAACAATGATAAAAAAACCAAGGCTGATCCCGCATCCGGCTGGAAGAGAATCAAAATGACTGGCAGGATGAACAATCCGACCACGGTCATCTGAGACTGAAGATATTTCAAATTCGTATTATAGGAACTGAGGTAACTGGAAACAGCGAGACAAGTT
This sequence comes from Saprospiraceae bacterium, assembly GCA_028284395.1. GTDB lineage: Bacteria > Bacteroidota > Bacteroidia > Chitinophagales > Saprospiraceae > JANQRV01. The sequence goes on along the minus strand of JANQRV010000637.1, from coordinate 7,066 downwards.
CCAAACTTAGCCAGCTCAGATGGTTGGAACGAGAATCCTCCTAAAATAAACCACGAAGAGGCCCCCTTGATGGTCACCCCAAAGAAAAGAACAGCCACCAGCAAAACAATCGAAATGGCATAAATAAGGTAGGAAAAAGTTTGCCAAAACTTCCAGTCAATTAGCAGTATGAAGAAAAAGACGACTAACGAAAGAGCCACCCACATAGTTTGCTTCCCAACAATGGTATCGAAAAATTCGATGATGCCGACCTGGTTGACTTCCTCAAAATTGACGGTATAAACCATCAACCACCCGATACCAATCAAGGCAAGGTAAATGCAAAAGGTAATAAGATCAATATTTGTGAGGGCAGAAGAAGTATTTCTTTCACGCATCTACCTGGCAATTTAGAAGCCGATCAGTTCTTCAGGGCGAATCTTTTTGTCCCTTACCGGATAAGTTCCCGGATAATCTTGCTCCAGAATGTACTTTAGTCTTAAAGCCTCAAGCTTTGAGGAGAAAGCCCCGGCTCTCAACTTGTAATATGGTTTATTATGAATCCAATCGATGGGAATATTAGGGTATCGATACTGAAAAGTCTGACGAACACTCTCTAACCGCTGGCGATCCGTAGTTGCCAGGATTTGGATACGCCAACCGTCAATGTTACTCTTGGATTTATTTATCTCAACGAATCGGTTAACCATCATTGTGACCAAGGGATCTTCCTTAATCTGAATATTTTGTGCATGAACACCAAATGTAATGGCAAAGAAGCATGCGATTAATAGTAGGCGACTCATAGTGTATTTAGTAGTTCTAGAAAACGTGTTGATATGGACTGTGATCATACCTATCTTTTTTGGCAATATACAAAATACGAAGCTCCTTAACAGTTGCCACTATTCCTTATACGGAAAAAAACAAAAAAGTATACGCTATCAACAATGGTCCAAACGAATGTGTACTGTTATTATTGTTAGCCGCTGGATTTCCCGTGACAGTGTTTGAATTTCTTGCCGCTACCACAAGGACACGGTGCATTTCTACCGACTTTTTTCTCGACTCGTTTGAAAGTTTGGGGTTTCGAACGTCGGCTCACGGCTTCAGCAGCAGCCCTAGCACCGTCTTCTCGCTTGTTGGTTTGCACCTTACTCATGTCTGTTCTTTGCTCTCGCGCCTGTTCTAAAGAACGGCCCTCACCCGGCAAAGCAAGAAAACCTTTAGATAAATACGCAGACACACTTTCATTAACATCAAAAACCAATTCTTCAAAAAGATTGAAGGCTTCCATTTTGTAGACCACTAGGGGATCTTTCTGTTCAAACGAGGCTGCTTGCACCGCATCTTTCAATTCATCCATCGATCGCAAATGCTCCTTCCATTTTTCATCAATGATGGCAAGGGTGACCGCTTTTTCTATATCGCGAATCACAGAAGTTCCCTTCGACTTGACCGCTTCCTCAATTTCTGCCGTTATCGCAAGTGGGTTAGATCGTCCATCTGTAAATGGGATCAGAATTCGCTTGAATTTTTCGCGTTGCGTGTCATATACATGAGAAATTTGAGGCATCAAGGTACCGCTAATCTGCTCACCTTTCCGGTTGTAAAACTCTTGGAATTGTTGAAAATAATTCTCAGCCAGCTCAGCGGTCTTCCCCTCTTTGAAATCAATGGGATCCATCTTCGGATCAAAACCCAAAATCGAAAGGGAAGCCTGACGGAAAGATTCGAAATCTCCCTGCTCTTTATGTCCAATCAGAATATTCTCAGTGGTAGAGCTGAACAAATTGAATAGATCTACGGACAACCGTTCGCCAGATAAGGCATTCTTTCTCTTCTTATAAATGGCTTCTCGCTGAATATTCATTACATCGTCGTACTCCAATAAGCGCTTACGAATACCAAAACTGTTCTCCTCCAATTTTTTCTGGGCCCGCTCAATCGACTTTGTAACCATCGAATGCTGAATAACTTCTCCGTCCTTATGGCCCATCCGGTCCATCAACTTTGCAATCCGCTCCGAATGGAATAACCGCATTAATTTATCCTCCAAAGCAATATAGAACTGAGAACTACCGGGATCACCTTGGCGCCCGGCCCGACCTCGCAACTGTCGATCAACTCGTCGAGATTCGTGCCTCTCCGTACCAATGATGGCTAAACCGCCCGCTTTCTTAACTTCATCAGAAATCTTGATATCCGTTCCGCGACCAGCCATGTTGGTGGCAATGGTCACTTTCCCCGGTCGCCCCGCTTCGGTAACTATCTCTGCTTCTCTCTGATGCTGTTTCGCATTCAGGACGTTGTGATCAATACTCCGAAGCTGAAGCATTCGACTCAACTTCTCGGATATATCGACGGAGGTCGTACCTACCAAGACAGGACGACCCGCTTCTGTAAGCTTGACAATGTCGTCAATAACGGCATTGTATTTTTCTCGAGCCGTCTTGTACACCATATCCTCCTTATCATCCCGAATCACCGGTTTATTGGTCGGGATGACAACTACGTCGAGTTTATAGATCTCCCAAAGTTCGCTAGCTTCTGTTTCTGCGGTACCGGTCATACCTGCTAGCTTGTGATACATCCGGAAGTAATTCTGGAGGGTTACTGTTGCATAAGTTTGCGTGATATCTCCAACTTTTACGTTTTCTTTAGCCTCTAACGCCTGGTGCAGCCCGTCTGAATAACGCCGACCTTCCATCATCCTACCCGTTTGCTCATCAACAATCTTCACCTGCCCATCCATTACGACGTATTCCTCATCTTTCTCAAAAAGCGTATAAGCTTTGAGTAACTGGCTAATCGAATGAAGTCGTTTGGACTTCACTGCAAAGTCCTGCGCTAATTTGCTTTTGGCTTCGTCCTTCTCCAGTTTGTTCATTTCTTCATCTCCATCGATCTCATACATTCCCGTTGCAATATCGGGCATGACAAAAAAGTTGGGGTCGTCATTATCCTTTGAAAGCAGCTCCGAACCCCTTTCCACTAGCTCAACATTTCGATTTTTCTCATCGATGGTAAAATAAAGCGGAGCATCGACCAGGTGCATGTGTTTATTTTGCTCCTGCATGTAGAAATTCTCTGATTTCTGAAGCATTACCTTTACCCCTTCCTCACTCAAATATTTGATCAAAGGCCTACTTTTGGGAAGTGCCCTGAAAGCTCTTAGGAGTGCCATACCAGCTTCGCCTTCCTCATGACCTGTTTTGCCTTCTTTAAACAACCGTTTAGCCTCTGCTAAATATTGAGTCGACAATTTTCGCTGAGCACTCAACAATTTCTCAACTTGCGGTTTCAGTGCATTGTACTCTTGATCTTCGCTACCCTTTGGCACTGGCCCGGAAATGATTAGAGGCGTTCGCGCATCATCGATCAATACGGAATCCACCTCATCGATCATGCAGAAATGGTGTTTGCGCTGCACCATTTCTCCCATCGAACGAACCATGTTATCTCTTAGGTAATCAAAACCAAATTCGTTGTTCGTTCCATAGGTGATATCGCAATTGTAGGCATTCCTTCTTTGTTCGGAGTGAGGCCGGTACTTATCAATACAATCGACGGTAAGAAAGAGAAATTCAAAGATAGGTCCTACCCATTCACTATCCCTTCTGGCCAGATAATCATTCACAGTAATTACGTGAACGCCTTCTCCGGATACGCCATTAAGGTATGCCGGCAAAGTTGCCACCAAGGTTTTACCTTCACCAGTCTGCATTTCCGATATCTTGCCATCGTGCAACACCATTCCACCAATCAATTGCACATCGTAGTGGACCATATTCCAGGTAACTTCTCCTCCGGCAGCCATCCAAGTATTCTTCCAGATGGCTTTATTTCCTGAAATTGTTACATAGTTTTTCCCTTGCTTGGCAGCTAATTCCCTGTCATGATCGGTTGCTTCCACCTCTAAGGTGGAGTTCTCTTTGAAACGCCGGGCCGTTTCTTTTACGACCGCAAATGCCTCCGGCAAGATTTCCTTCAGAATATTTTCTAAGTGTTTATCTCTTTCTTCCTTGAGAGAATCAATTTCTCTGAACAACTCCTCTTTCCGAAGCAAATCCTCTTCCTCTGCCGCTTCGTTGTTAATGCTAGCAATGTCTTCATCAATTCCCGCAAGATGCTCTTTGATGCGTTTTCTGAAATCCAAGGTATGATTTCGCAACTCATCGTTGCTTACATTTTGGAGCTCATCGAAGTACTCATTAATCTCGCCAACGTAGGGCATGTAGGCCTTTACGTCCTTTTCGTACTTGTTTGGAAATAGTTTCTTTATAGATTTGGTTATTGAACCGATCATATTCTTGAATTTGCTAAATCTTCAAAATTAGAGACGATAAAGATAACTTATATTTGCGACCTAAGTTATCCAACACATACTATTCCATACGGAAAAATTGTAAAAATTAATGCCAATTTGGCACATAAAATTGAACAACATGAAATTCCTTCAGGTTCAGATCGGCATTAAGACAATTTTGGTAAAGGGCCTGACCTTATTGGTAACCGCATCCATTGTTTTAGGTTGCAGCGAGCATCCAAAAAGAGACATCCGGGATTACTATTTTCCGTTGAAAAGCCTAATGGACGGATTAGTTTATGAATATCAAGCCATTTACCCCGATTCATTGGCTCCTTATTATTGGTTTTACAGAGCAGTCAAGAACGATCAACAGGTTTTCCTGACAGGTACCAACTATGAAGTTGACCTCATTCCAAAACAATTCATACAAGAAGAACTAGTAGACAACGGAATGTTAATCAATGAATTAACCTTATACCACACCGACTCTACCAACAAACAGGTCCCCTATGAAGTAAATATAGAGGCCCCAAGTACCTTTCCTTTTTACGTCAGTATTCCCGGAGGCATCTTTCTCTACCGGGTTAATTGGCAAGAACCAACAGATTCGATGACCACTACAACACTGATCAAAAACCGTCGTTATTTAGGTGATACGACCTTCTTGTATAAGGATAAATCATACGATTGCATCGCCTTTGAAGTAAAGGAGTTGGTCGCAGTAGAAAATGAAGGCGTGTTGGAACAAGAATTTGAAGGTGTCGAGTTTTATGCCAAAGGAATCGGTCTCGTTTACGTAAAGAAGCAAATTGCACCAGAACTAAGCTTTGAATACGCTTTGGCAGATCGATACCCGATGGATACTCTAGAACAAAAATTCTTGCAATTGTATCCGAATTGAAATAGAAAATACTCAGCAATGAAGAAATTGCTACTAGCAATTACCGTCTTATTCTGTCTGCCGATTGCGACCAATGCGCAAGTACTGGCACCCGATTTTCTTTGTGTGACCAATGATACTCTTAAATGGGAATTGCCTGCGAACAACTGTGGTCCCTTTATTGATTACAAGGTGTTTGGCAGCAGAGACATCAGCGGCCCATTTGATACCATAGCGGTAATTACCGACCAAACAGTCACTTCCTTCTTCCATGCAGATGCAACGTCCGAAACCTGGTTTTACTATTTGCAGGGAAATTTTGACTGTCCGGGCAGTACGATCCTATCTTCGGATACGCTCAATAATTTAATACCGGAAATAAGCCCGATCCAATTTGTAACAGTCAACACCAACAACGTTGAAATCCACTGGGCTGAAAGTCCCTCCCCAGAGGTGTTCGCCTATATTATCTATCGAGAAACTTCATCCGGAACCACGGCCATCGATACAGCTTTTGGCATTACTTCTTATACCGATATCACCGCGAACGCGCAGAATCAGGTAGAATCTTATTTTGTCAATAGCCTTGATCGCTGCGGCAATACCAGCCTTTTTGGAGATCCCCACAATACCATGTTGGCAAATATAACTGCCATCAATACCTGTACTCAAAGTATTGAATTGGAATGGAACCTCTATCAAAACTGGATGGGTGGCACCGACCGGCAGGAAGTTTGGGTCAGTAATAATGGAGGTGATTTCGAGTTAGCTGGCACCGTAGATGCCAGTACTACTGTCTTTACCTTCGAGAATGCTAATGACATGGATACGTATTGCTTCTTCATTAAGTCGATTGAAGCAGGAACCGAATTTGGTTCCAGTTCGAACGTAATCTGTGAAACATTGGACATTGTCCAGCCCGTGCGAGATTTTGCTTTGCTGAACGCAACCGTCACCGGCAGCGACTCGATAGAATTGGCCTGGGCCTGGGACCCTACTTCAGAAATTGCCCTTTTCTCCATTAATCGTTCCACTGACGACTTTAATTTTTCCATAGCAACAGAAGGTCCTCCCAATTTTCCGCTCAGCGAACGAAATACATTTCTAGACCTGGGGCTTGGTTCAATATCAGGGCCATTGACGTACCGCATTGATGCGACAGACGACTGCGGCACTAGTGCCGCTACCAATACGGTGAAGACTAGTTACCTAACCGCAGAGGCTAAGGCGAATGGAGAAAACATCCTGAATTGGACCCCTTATTCCAACGAGCTAGGAGAAGTATCGACCTATGAAGTCCGAAGGATCGTCAACGGAAAAGACGAATTACTAGTAACTGTACCCGGAACTTCTCTTTCCTTCACCGACCTCATCGATCTCAGGAATCCTACGGAAGCTTCTGCCTGCTATTATGTGTTGGCTTCTGTTAACATATCTGTTCCTCCGGGGCGTTTGGAAACTGTACAGTCACAATCTAATATTGCCTGTGCTCAACAAAGTGCACAAGTCTTCGTGCCCAATGCATTCGTACCGGACGGTTTCAATACGGAATTTCGCCCAATTCTGCAATTTGGAAACCCCGTAAATTACACCATGATCATTTACGATCGTTGGGGCGGCAAACTATTTGAATCACAAACCTTAGAAGACGGTTGGGACGGTAAAAAAGAAAACGAACCTCTCCCGCAAGGCGTATACGCCTACTACATACGGGTGGCACAAGAGGGTGGCATTGTCACTGAACGAAAAGGTACCGTCCTGTTATTGAGGTAATTCTATTGATCAACAAATTTATTTTTCCCGGTAATTCAACATCATAATAAAAATTCTTTTATATTTGCATTCCGAAATAGACCAGGTCGGGTGGCCGAGTGGCTAGGCAGAGGTCTGCAAAA
>JANQRV010000629.1 GCA_028284395.1 Saprospiraceae bacterium | reverse complement strand
GGCATGATAGGATATTTCGTGCCGCATGAAGACAATTTTATTGTGTTTCATCCGCTCCTCTTCCGTCAATTCGTGATCGATGATGTAATAGCCCTCTTTTGCAATGTGTTGCCTTACCAGTTGAATCAGACGCTCCGGATTACTTTCCGGGACCAACCGAATATCGATCTCCGCCGTTGCAGTAGCGGGGATGATGGTGCGAACTTTACTGCCGATCCAGCCGGAAGAAAGCCCCCGTACATTTAAAGACGGATATTGTATGGCTTCCTGATAGGTTTGGCCAACTCCGTCGATCTGAGCGATGCCAATACTCTTTTGAATCACCGATTCGTCATCTGGTACTTTAGCGAGAATGGCTTGGGAAGCTTTGTCCAGGTGGATGCCATCATAGAATCCAGGGATCACAACTCTGCCCTGATCGTCTTTCATAGAGGCGATCAATTGAGCCAGACGTACGGCAGGGTTTGGAGCATAGTTGCCGTAATGACCGGAGTGCTGTGGGGCCCTTGGCCCGAAAACCGTTAGCGTTACCGTTGCGATCCCTCTTGCGCCGAAGGTAAGCGTAGGTTCATTTGAAATGTGCCGAGGCCCGTCAAAGATGATCAGCATATCGGCGGCTAATTCTTTTCGGTATTGCTCCACTGCCTCGGGGAGGTGAGGTGAACCCAATTCCTCTTCAAAATCCATGATGATCTTGATGTTGAAATCTGGTTTATGCCTGATGGAGGTAATGGCATCAAGGGCGCCGAGAAACATGGCTACCGGGCCTTTGGCGTCAGATGCAGATCTTCCAAAGATACGCCACTCGGGATGGACGCCGTCGGCCAACTTGTCCCAGGATATTTCGCGCCATATGCCCGCTTCATCTCTTTCTTTCAAGACCGGAACAAACGGATGGTCTTGGTGCCATTTGGTAGGGTCGACCGGCTGGCCGTCCAATTGCAGATAGATCAATACGGTTTTTCCTCCTTCCGTAAAGGACTGTTCGGCTAGCAGTAAAGGCACGGTCGGGGTTGCCAAGCGCCGTGTTGAAAAACCCCGGTTGCCAAAAGCCGATTCACACCATTGGATGTTTTTTTCCAAATCTTTTGGATAATGGGCATCGTTTGGAATCGAAAGAAGTTCTTTGAAGGTAGTCAGGTGCTGGTGACCAAATTCAGTCGCCAATTGATCTAATTGGTCGTTCTGTAACGCAGTTTGACCGTGCAGATGAATGCCCAAAACAAGTAGAAGAAAAATGATAGCAGTTGATCTTTTCATGGTGTACAATTTTTGCATACTGGCAGCCTTATGTACTGAATAATGTTGTAGACCTTTATAAAATCCAGTACTTTGAACGAAAGGTCTGTGTAGCTCTGAGGCGGATTAAAAATAGTAAGATATTTCAAATCAAGCGGAACCTTCGGAATTGGTTGCGGTTTAAGAAAAGGAAAGCAATTGTTTCTTTTTTGTTAAAAACTAGTGAATTCGTTGTTTTTTTCGGTATACTTCCGTTACTTCATAAAGCTTTGTACGTTCTAATAAGCATAGGTTGGAAGCAGTAAATTGATAAAGGAATACACGCTATCATATCAAATATCAGATTCAAGAATAGCAACCGAACAAAAAAACTTCGGAAGGCTACAGAGTAGGATTCAGAATCATTTAACCCGGACATTGATTGTTTCGGCCCAGGAGGTCTCTGTCATAAAATGTTTTAATGTTTGCTACAACATAAACCGATAAAAGTAATACCAAATAAAAGGACCATAATGAGTTGGAGGCCGATTATATCGATCCTGATAATTGCTTACTTTGCCAGTGGTTGTAAAGATGATAAAAACATCTTTTTGCCTTTTATGCCTCCTTTTGAAGAAATAAATGAAGCTCTGATCGACTCGCTTGTGAACTCCATGACGATCGAAGAAAAAATCGGCCAACTGATTGTTCTGAAGACAAAGGGATGGAATAATAACTTGGAGTACAATACGTGCAATTGGGTTCGTTCGGGTAAGGTCAGTGGTGTGATTATGAATGACCTGCCGCTCTTTAGCTTTATCGGAGCGGTAGATTCCATCAATCGCTTGGCCAACATTCCGCTTTTTATTGGTAGTGAATCGAAGTTTCTAATCAACAACCAGTTCTCTAACCTTGGGCGTATTCCGGATCCGGAGACCTTTTATGCTTTGCCAACCGATACGCTGAAAGATAAGTTGAAAGACTTATTTGTCAAACAGCTCTTAGTATTGGGTATTAACTTTAATATCGGACCAGAAATTGATGAATTCCTTCCGTCAGAGCACGTCGATCCAGGTTCTTATTTTCAATCGCAGCCCAGCGTAAGCCCCATGTTCGACATTTTGAATCCCATGAGAGATCATGGAATTCTAAATATCGGAGATGGGATAACGGCGCAAAATTTGTTGAATGGTCGGCACCGGGCAGGGCTCGATAGTTTGATTTTTCCTTATCAGGAACTCGTTCGGCTGGGGATCAGTGGATTCAAAGTTGACTCTACCATTTACGCAATGAGTGGCCTCGCTAAATATCAGGTCCGTAGATTCTTGAGTGAGGCTATGGAGTTTGAAGGCCTGTTAGTGGCCGACCTGGAAAATGCCGACCAAATGGAGGAGATGGTGTTGGGCGGTAGCGATCTGATTATCGTTCAGGATGATCCGACTGAAGTATACGACTACATTAAATTTGCCGTACAGCAGGACATTCTCCCTTTGCCCGTAGTGGACCAACGATTGCGTAGAGTGTTAAAGGCTAAGGCTTGGATGAACTATGGCCTTGATATGGAGAAGCTATCGGAGCGATTCCAGCCTCGGAGACTGGCCATCAAGGCAAATAACCTGGTGGAAAGTACGGCTAAACCCGATCGCTATAAAACCTTTACAAAGTTTCAGTTGTTCCAGCATTTCACCAATCGTAATTGGGATATTCTGGATCGACAACTGTATGAGAATTCGATCATATTAGCGCACAACAACAATAATATCCTGCCGTTTGCAAACATCTATAAGCGCCAATTTCAAGTGGTGCATTGCTATACTGGTACCCCGTTTCAGAGTTTTCAGCGCTATTTCAATACTTATGCAGCCAATGTACGCAATCATTATTTACAGATCGATTCCGAGGAAGCAATGCCGCTCTTGCCTCGTCCGATAGACGACGCTACTTATATTGTCTTGTTCCATGGGGTAGATTTAGATCCTGAACGGGATAAAGACTTTTTGGAAGGTTTAAAATTCGTTGCTCAAAGACAGGAGGTAGTGTTGATAAATTTTGGCAATTACGAAAACCTGCGGCCTTTTAATCCGGATTTTTCCCTGGTTCAGATTTTCGAAAGGAACGAAAGTACCGAGTCCCTTGCGGCACAGATGTTATTTGGTGCTGTTTCCGCTCGTGGCGTTTTACCTTTCGATATCAATGAATATTTTCGGGCGGATCAGGGCACCAGGATCAGCGGCTTCCGCTTGAAATATGCCCAGGCTGAGGAAGTCGGTATTTCGGCTGAGAAATTAGTGAGCATCGACGCAATTGCCAATTCGGCAATCGATGCCGGAGCGATGCCCGGTTGCCAGGTGCTGGTGGCCAAAGATGGTCGCATCATCTACTCCAAGGCTTTTGGGCATCATACCTACGAAAATAGTCGGCGGGTTCGCCCCAATGATTTATACGATATTGCTTCTTTGACCAAGGTGGCGGCAACTACCTTGGCGGCCATGAAATTATACGACGAACGTCAGTATAAACTGACCGATCGATTGAAGGAGCATCTTCCGCTGGAGGATCGGGCTTCCATCAGAAACATCCGGGTTCGGAGCTTATTGACCCACGAATCGGGTCTGCAACCCAATATGCCCATTACCTCGTATGTATTGGTTAGAGATTCAACGCGTGCCCGCTACCGGTATTTTCAGCGAACGCCCAATCCTCCTTATACCATAGCCGTCGCCGATAGCATCTATTTTAACCAAAACTACCTCGACACAATCTGGACGGATGTACAGTCGCTCGGCATTTCCAAGAGACAGGGATATCGCTACAGCGATGTCAATTTCGTGTTACTCCAAAGAATTGTGGAAGAGCTGACACAGGTTTCTTTAGACAGTTTCTTAAATGAGAATTTTTACGGGCCGATGGGCCTGGGAAGTACTTTGTTTAATCCGTTGACCAAATTGGATACGGCGAATATTGTCCCAACTCAATTCGACGAAAAATGGCGAAAACAATTATTGAGAGGGTTTGTGCACGATGAAACAGCTGCTTTGATGGGAGGAGTCAGTGGTAATGCCGGTTTGTTCTCAAATGCTGAAGAATTGGCCATTATTTTTCAAATGTTCCTCAACCGAGGGACGTATGGGGGGAAAGCGTATCTCCGTCCCCGAACGGTGGACTTCTTTACAGCGGCACGGCACGGTAATCACCGGGGCCTTGGTTTCGACAAACCCTATCCGGGCCGTCAATCTGCTCTGGCCAAAAGTGCCTCTCCCCGGTCTTATGGACATACTGGGTTTACGGGAACATGTGCGTGGGTAGATCCGGACCATGATTTGGTCTATATTTTCCTGTCCAATCGAATTCATCCCGATCGAAGCAATTTTAAATTGATACAACTACAAGTGAGGGAACGGATTCATCAGGTTATTTACGATGCACTCGATACCCATGAAAAGGTGATCCCGGATTTAGATCTAAATCTGGAAGTGATAGGGATCTAGAGTTGATACCACTGCAAATAGTCACGCCCGCTTAAGTTTATTATGCTAATTCTTTTTCAAGGTCCCCCAAACGAGTGACAATTGCAGCATGTTCTTCGCCCAACACAACAATTTGCTCTTCTTCTTTTACCAGCAGATCGTCAAATTTGTCAAAATTAGCATTGATCCGTTTCTTGAGTGTAGTGATGTAGGTCTTCAATTTTTCTGTGATTTCTGACTGGATTCTCTGACGCCCTTTTTCGATTTCGGCCTTGAAACCATTAATGATCTTTCGCTTTTTTACCCTGGTGGAAACACCGGCAAATAACAAACCAATCGTGGTGAGAACACCACCGGTAATATCGAACACCATTCCGTTGGTGACTGCCATTAAGATTACACCGATGACCGCCATGCCGCTTCCGGTAGCTAAATTGGGGGAAAGCGTGCTCTTATCCGGAAACAGGGCTTCGTCAGTAAAATTATCCGAGTTGTTAAGAAACTCGGAAAAAGTGCTCCTTAGTTCATGGAGTACATTGCTGCGTTTTTCGGCAATATCGCTGAAGACATCGTGGTCATTTTTGAGTATGGTCTCGCTATTCCGAATTTTCAGATCGATTAGTTTGGCCATCTGTTGGATGCTGTCGGCCAAATCTGCAACCCCATTGTTTAATTTTTGGCTCAACTCAGTTTGTAAATCTTTTTCCATATTCGCGGCCAGTCCTTCCAACCACTCCTTGGCACCGGATTTCCTGGAGAATATGGAGGAGAAAGATCGCCGCAGTAAGGAGAAGAAGGAGAGGCCCGAAACCAACTCACTGGTACGTGCCCGTGTGATGCGCTCGTAACCCGCAACAAGATTTTCAACCAAAAGATCTACCTGGTTGTAGGATTTTTTCTCTTGGTGTTCCAATGTTTCAGTGATATCCGTCCGAAACAGGGTGTCTGCTTCCCACTGTTTTTTTCGATCGGCGAGCCCATTTGCAATGCGGTCGCTGATGTTGATCGATGTTGCAACATTGTTCTGCATTTTCAGGATGGGCGCTTTTCCTCCAGTTATGTTTTGCTGAATGAATTCTCGGACTTCGATAAAACCGCTTTCTTCTTTTTTGCCATCTATTTCATCCTTAGCCGATACGGCAAAGATTTTGGGGCCCTGCATGCCTTTTTTCTCTGCGAATTCTTTCAATCCGTTCCGATTGATCTCCAGGTCTTCGGCCGGCATCAAGTCTTTTTGTTGTAGAATAAAGACGATCTTTTTTCGCCATTCAGAATGGATAAAATCGAAAAAATCCCAGGCGGATTGCCGGTAAGGATTTTTGGCTTCAAATACGAAGACGATCAGATCGGAAGCAGGTATAAAACTTTCGGTGATCTCCTGATGATGAGCCACAATTGTGTTGGTGCCCGGAGTGTCGACGATGGCAATTTCTTTCAAAATATCAACGGGTTGAAGGATTTTCTTCAAATAGTCGTTGATGGTGATGATTTCCTCCTCTTCGCCGTAGACGATCTGTTGAATGGTATCGGTCATCGGTTGTGGAGCGGCTTTGGTAATCTCCTTTCCAGCATCCAGCAGGGCATTGATGAAACTACTCTTTCCGGCTTTTACCTCACCGACAATGACAAACATAAAAGGTTCGTGGATCCGGTTGCGCAGATCACTGACCGTCTTGGCCAATTCGTCGTGCTTGATCTTTATGGTCAGTTCATGCAGATCCTTGACAATCTCATCAATTTTTGCCCGGTAAGTATGTATCTTCTGATTAATTAGTTCTGTCATTGTGTCGATAGGGTATTACAAGATTCGAGAATCAAAGGTGCTTCCGGTCCTGCGCAAAATAACAAATCTAGGATACTCAAATTGGGTAAAAATCCATTTTTTTCCATAAATACCTGCGCATAAGGAACTTGTTCGAAAGACAAATCCTCCTTTTGACGATGTTTTTTGGGAAAGATACCATTTCGAAAGTCCAGATAAGTTGAAGGATACTGATGATGGTAGGCATCGGTAAAGGTAAGATCGTCTGAGAGCCCCATCTGCACTAGGATCCATTGAAGCAAAGATACATTGAACTGAAAGAGGTACATGGGGTTTTGTTGATAAAACGTTCGTAGGCCAGCGCTGTAATATTCGAAAAACGGTGCATTGCCATAGGCCGACCGAATACTTTGCCAGTGGAGCGCTTGCCAGTTTTCTTCATAAGAAATCTCTACTTCCTGAATGTTCTGCTGCTCATTTTTTCCTTTTCTTAGCGGAATGGATAGTCTCATCGGCCCGTTGGTAGCGGCTATGTAACAGCGATTGCGGTAACTCCCTTTCAGGTAATGCTCGTGCCTTTCGATCCACACTTGCTGTTCACCCATGAATTTGCTTATGTACTGGATTGGCGGCAAATATTGTATTTCCAAAACGATGTTTTCCATAACTTTGGGCGATGCATCACTATTTGAAAAATAAAACCCTTTTTGAGGCCCGGATAAAAGTACTTCCCGCTTCCGATCTGGGAATGATCATCGTTATCCCAGCATACCATGAAACGGAAGTCATTAGGACCTTGCAAGCTATAAAAAAATGTGAATTACCCGAAGCTTCGGTAGAAGTGTTGATCGTTTTCAATGACTCGGAAAGTGATGCTGTTGCGGTAAAGAAGGTGAATGCGGAAGCCTCTGCCGAGGCGTGTAAGTGGGCGGAGGCACAAAACGAAACCAAGTTGCGCTTCTTTCCGGTGTATTTTGCGGACCTACCCGCCAAACATGCCGGAGTTGGTTTGGCTCGGAAAATTGGCATGGATGAAGGCTGCTTTAGATTCGAAAAGGTTGGACAAAAACAGGGCATTCTGGTTGGTTTCGACGCTGACAGCCTCTGCCGGTCCAATTATTTAGTAGCATTAGAAGGGCATTTTCGAAGGAATCCCCATACATCGGCTTGTAGTATTCACTTCGAACACCCGTTGTGTGGTACCGAATTTGACGATGAGGTATATACTGCAATTGCGCTTTACGAGCTCCATTTGCGGTATTACATACAAGCACAACGATACATTGGCTTTCCGTACGCTTACCAGACGATTGGCTCCAGCATGGCGGTACGAAGCCAAGACTACATGCAACAGGGTGGAATGAACCGTAGGAAAGCTGGTGAAGATTTTTACTTTTTGCACAAATTCACACATTTGGACAATTTCTCGGAATTGAACCGAACCACCGTGATACCCTCTCCCCGGATCTCGGACCGGGTTCCTTTTGGCACCGGAAAGGCAGTGGGAGATCTTTTGCAAAGACCCTCTCTTGAACTAAATACCTACGCCTTCACTTGCAGCGGCTGGAGGCAACACATTACTTTTGCTACAAGACCTATATGC
>JANQRV010000584.1 GCA_028284395.1 Saprospiraceae bacterium | reverse complement strand
AAAGGCGGAAAATCGGGCAAGCCGCGTATCGACTTGCGGACGCAGATCGGATACAATGACTGGGCGGTTAAAGAGGACAATCGCCTGCGAGGACTTACCGCAGCCGAATATTCGCAATTGTATGTAGAAGGATGGGTCAACCGAGGTGAAACAGTCGAGCAAGCCATCGATCGTTTCAACGGTCATTATCCGGATCCACTCACCGGGCAGCCAGCGGTAGATCTTACCCCGAATGGTCAGGGAGGAGTCAACATCGGGACGATCCGGGTAGATACGCGCTGGATCGATGAATTGTCGCGCCAAGGCCTCAATCAAAGTTATGACCTTAGTGTGAGTGGTGGTAATGAAACCATTACCTACTATGCTTCGGGATCTTACTTCAGCCAAGAAGCGCCGATCATCTACTCGGAAATGGACCGCTATTCTTCCCGTTTGAATCTATCGGTCAATGCCACGCCAAAATTGAAGATTTCCAATAATCTGAACATTTCTCGGACCAGTCAGCAGGGTATGAACGATGCCACTAGATGGGCCAACCCATTATACAATGGTTACCTGTTAGCGCCCACCATTCCGATCCGCGATGCGACCGGCCAGTTCTATGGCGATCACAAATCCTTCTTCATGGGAGGTAACAATCCGGTTGGAAGTTTGAGTGGAGATGATAATCAGGAATGGACCATGACCCGGATCATCGACAACGTAACGGGGTCCTACCAAATCGCTAAGGGGTTGACCTTTAAGACGGCTTGGGGAATCGATTTGCTCAATTACAAAGAGTTTTATTTCCGAAACGGTCGGTACGGCGATGGCCGAAACACCAATGGTTTTGGTAGCGAACTCACGCGTGACGTCGTCAACTGGATCGGTACGCAGACGTTGAACTACGGGACGACATTGAATGCGGCGCACAATCTTGATTTCCTACTTGGCTATGAAGTGCAAAAGTCTTCAACCCGATCTGCTTACGGAAGTGCAGAGGAGTATCCTCCAAACCCCGATCTGCGTACTTTGGCCAATGCCGCTAATCCCTCCAGCGTTTGGAGTAACCTATCGGAGTTTTCCTTTGAGTCGCTATTTGCTCAAGTCAGCTACAACTACAATTACAAATACTACCTGTCCGGATCGGTCCGAAGAGATGGATCCTCTCGGTTCGGTAGTGAGAACCGTTACGGTACCTTCTGGTCTTTGGGTGCATCTTGGCGGTTGGATCAAGAGGGCTTTATTGCTAATTCCGACCTCATCGATGAATTAAAGCTGCGCGCCAGTTATGGGGTTACCGGAAATGCAGGCATTGGCAATTACGAAGCCATTCCAACCTTTGGTTTTAGCGGTTTCGAATACGATGGAAAACCCGGAGGAGGCCCGAACAACATCGGTAACATCAATCTAACGTGGGAGCAAAGCAAAGCCTTTAATATTGGATTGGATTTCGCGATTTTGGGCCGGATTTCCGGTATCATCGAATACTTCAACCGCGAATCGGACAATCTTCTCCTGGATGTGCCGATTTCCAGGACAACGGGCTTCAACACCTTGACGCAAAATTTCGGTGCGATGGAAAACCGGGGGCTGGAGTTGACCTTGAATGCCGATATTTTGACCACCGACGATGTTACGTTGAGCATTGGCGGTAACATCACTTTCATTACCAACGAGATTACCAAATTGAATGAAGACTTCATCGACGGCACCAAAAAGAGAATCCAAGGCGAGGACTTCCAGACCTTTTGGCTCCACGATTGGGTAGGCGTCAATCCGGACGACGGTTCACCGATCTGGTATACCGACGAAACCCGTAGTGAACAGACCAGTACTGCTTCGGATGTCGAACGCTTTGCGGTTGGCCAGACGGCAACTCCCGACTTCTTTGGGGGGATGAACGTCAATCTCGCCGTTAAAGGATTCTACCTCGACGCGCAGTTTACCTACTCCTGGAACAACTACATCTACGACAATACGGCCTGGGTATTACAGGGAGACGGACGTTTTACGCCCCGTAGCCAAACCCAACTGGTGTTGGATCGCTGGCAAAATCCAGGGGATGTGACCGACGTGCCCAAGTTTGCCTGGGGAAATACCAGCTCCAGTAACCTGCGTCCTTCTTCCCGGTACCTGTTTGATGGAACCTATATCCGGCTGCGGAATGCGACTTTAGGATACAATATTCCAAAAGCTTTGACGGAGAAACTAAGATTGCGGTCTGCCAGAGTATACGCCAGAGCTACGAACCTTTGGACCTGGACTCGGGATGAAGATCTGTATCTGGATCCGGAAGCTGCTTTTAGCGGCGTGATCAATTCTCCGGTGCCAAACCTGAAGACCATTTCCTTTGGCCTGGACATCGGACTATAGCGGATGGGAAACGTCATTAAATTCACTGAAAGCTTAAAAAATTCACAATGAATCTATATAAGAAATTATTTGGTTTAGTTCTCCTGATGGTCTTGTCGTCCTGCGGCGATGATTTTCTGGAGCTCACTCCCAACGAAGCGGTAGCCATTGCCGATGCCATCAAGACGGTAGACGATTTGGAAACGGGAGTTCTTGGCGCCTACGATGGCATGCAAAGCGCCAACTATTACGGTCGATATTTTTATCTAGTGCCCGATGTCATGTCGGACGACGTTAAACAAAATGCCAGTGCCAATCGAGCTAAGGAATACGCTGAATACGAGGCTTTTCCCGCTCATTTCATTACCCAGAATATGTGGGCTACCATTTACAATGTGATTCTAAGGGCCAATACGGTCATCAATGCTGAAATCGAAGTGGCTCCGGCTTTGCAGGATCGACGTGATCAACTGGTGGGCGAAGCCTATGGCATCCGGGCACTGGCCTTCTTTGATTTGGTTCGTATTTACGGCCAACACTATGGATTCACGGGAGATAATAGCCACGCCGGTATCCCCATTGTATTGACCTTTGATCAGGATGCCGAACCAGGCAGAAATTCTGTTGCTGAAGTTTATGCACAGGTGGTGAGTGATTTGCAGCAAGCCATTTCTCTGATGAACGATAATAAAGGTGCGGGCTTTTTCTCAAAAGGTGCGGCGCAAGCCATAAGTGCCAGAGTCAGTTTATACATGAGCGATTATGCCAAAGCGGAAAGTCTTGCCAACGATGTGATCAACGGTGGCGACTTTAGTCTTACGCCCAATGAAAGTTATCTATCGACCTGGATGGGAATCGGCGACTCGCCCGATGCCATTCTCGATGTAGTTATGAACGAGACCGATAACGTCGGCTCGGATGCGCTGGGACGGATGTACATCAACGAAGGGTACGGTGATTATTTGCCTTCGCAGGACTTGGTAGGATTGATCGACAGCAACGATGTCCGGAGCCAACTCTTTAAAGAAGACGAAACCATCGGTGGCATCTATGGCAACATTCGCGTCAATAAATTTCCGAGCACAAAGGGAGAGGACAATACCCCCGTTATTCGCTTGTCTGAAATGTACCTGATTCGGGCCGAGGCAAGAGCCCGTACCGGCAATGAAGCGGGTGCCATTGAAGACCTGATGACCATCCGTCTTCGCGGCAATCCAAGTGCAGAGATGGTGACCGCTACCGGAGATGAGTTGCTGGCAGAAATACGCCTGGAAAAGAGAATAGAGCTGATGTTCGAAGGGCAAAGACTGTGGGATTTGATGCGCAACCAGGAAAGTGTTGCGCGGATAGATTGTACCGCTCCGGATGTAGCATGTAGTGTAGGGTATCCTAATGATCGGTTTATTCTCCCGATTCCCGAGAATGAAACCGATGCCAATCCAAATATGACCCAGAATCCGGGTTATTAATTTTTTTTATCGCAGCAGCGGGAGTATTAGTACTCCTGCTGCTGAAATTTACCCGGCTAGGTCTTCACTGATTCTGTCTCGGTAGCGGAATATTCCGATTATTTGAGTACGCCGGTTTTTCCAATAACCAGATGAGGAGGAGGGAGATCCCGCCACAAGACAAAAAACCCACGAACAAAGGCAGTGCGGTATGGTCAATGAACTTGCCAATGAAGATGGCAATGGGGACCGCCATGATGGTAGAAATAAAGCCGTTCAAAGAGGCACCGATACCGGCAATGTGTCCAACCGGCTGCATCGCCAATGCTTTTAGATTGCCGAAAATGAAGCCCAGGCATAAGAATTGAACACCGATAAAAAACAATAGAACGTATAGATCTGGATTGGAGGAGGTGAAGAAGAATAAGGTATAGATCAAAGCGGAAAGGGTAAATAGGTTTAAGGCCATGATGGTTAATTTCCTCATGCCGAATCGGAGCACTAGGGAGCCATTTAAAAAAGTCGACAACCCCAGAAAAAAGGAAATGCCGGCAAAAATGAAAGCAAATTCTTTGATCAAGCCGTATTGGTCTTGGAAAATCTGTTTGGAACCGCTCAGGAATACCATGAACCCACCCAGAATGAGTCCGGAAACAAGCGTGAAAACAATGCTTTCCCGGTATTTGAAGAACTCCTTTAAGCCATCCACAAATAAATGTTTTGTCAGGATGATTCGGTGGTCTTCAGGCAGCGTTTCCCTTTGCCTGGCCCCAAACCAAAGCACCGTTAGCAGTGCAAACAACATTTGAAAATAAAAGATCGCACGCCAGCCGTAGGCACTCAGGATCACTTGACCCAGAATAGGGGCCATCATGGGTACCAGAATGAAAATGACGGAAATAAAAGACATGATCCTGGCCATGTAGTTGCCGGTGTACAAATCGCGGACCACGGATATACTGACACTTCTCGGTGCAGAAAGACCCACCCCCTGGAGAAATCGCCCCAAGATCATCATCTCTAAATTCACCGCGGCCACCGTAATCAAACTCGCCAATAAGAATAGACCGATTCCGGCGAATACGATCGGTTTGCGCCCCAGGCTATCCGACAACGTACCGAAGAAAAGCTGCCCGACTCCCAACCCCAGGAAAATGGTCGTGATGAGCAACTGCAGGTTGGTTGGGTCATCGTGGTTAAGGCTTTGCCCGATGTTGGTTAAGGCAGGCAGAATGCCATCGATGCAAAGAGCCACATTGGCCATCAGGAAGGCCATTAGAGCGATGAATTCTATTTCGGATATTTTTTTTGTTGTTTTTTGCTGCATTGATGAGGTGCTGTGGTGGCTGTTGCTGCTGTGGATACTATTGCTTCTATTGCTGCTTACACTAGAGTACCAACCAATAATTGACTTTGAAAACGACGGCTTTGTTTTTCGGCAAGAATTCGTTGACTGCGTAATTATCGGTATAGACCAGGAAAATATCCGACATCGGTGCAAATCGCCACTGGAAGCGACTGTTGATGTTGAAGTTGTCGGCTTGGGTATTGTATTGAAGAAAAGTGGTCCAGAATATATTGCGATTGAACATGATCTCGATGCGTGGGTTGAATGCCCAAATCTCTTCTTCTCCGAACTCGTCGGGAAAGGTGAGTTTATTGTATTCTACCTCCATGCCAAAGTTTCCCCAAGGCTGTCGTCGAAAAAGGAGGGTGCCGGCAAAGGAGGTAATGGAACCATTATAGAAATCGCCGGTACCGGCAGAGACGGCGTATTGCCACAATTTTCGATCATCCGACTGGTATTCGAAGCCATACGAATTGTAGGAGTATCGGCCAGCGGGAAGAGGGACGCCATCGGTAAAGGAAAAAGGATACCGGAGATCCGTTTCTGTAAATGAAGCCAGTACGGAGAATTCACTACTGTTCTTAAATTCAAAACTGTACCCCATCTCATGGGAACGCTCTACAAATTCGAAGTCTTCATCTACGTTGAAAAGGCTTTCGATTTCCAAACCGTGCGTGTTGATAAAGCTGCTGCCGGTCGGCACAAAAGTCCACTCCAAGGGAACGGAGAACAACCGATAACCCAATCGAATGGTCGTGTCCCGTGCGTCGTCTCGGTTTTCCAGCATATTGACGAATCCGACATCCGCAAAGTAGTTGGTCCCGACGTTGATCCAGTTGACACCGGCGGAGAATACCTGTCCGCTATAGGAGCCACCTACCGTCCAAAAAGCGTTTTTATCTTCCACACCCGGTTGGAAGCTGGGGTGATAACCCGACCATCCTTGCCATTTGCCATCGACGCTCTGGTAATTGAATTCCAGGCTGGCATTTCGACCGTAGTCTCCGTCGGTCACCTTGCCATCTTCCGTGGCCTGGCGATTGATGAACATGCCACGGATGGTGGACCGGCCGAAAATTCGTTGATTGAAGGAAGCCACGGTATAGTTTTGACCCGGTTCTTCCTCAAAACCCTTGGTCTGCGTATTCAAAAGGCCAATTCGGGTGCTGCTGGTGACGTTGCCGGTCAATCTGGCACCGTACAGAATTG
Organism: Saprospiraceae bacterium; assembly: GCA_028284395.1. Lineage (GTDB taxonomy): Bacteria > Bacteroidota > Bacteroidia > Chitinophagales > Saprospiraceae > JANQRV01. The sequence goes on along the minus strand of JANQRV010000584.1, from coordinate 5,636 downwards.
GGACCGTGTTGCCATTGCCGTCCAGTCCGATTCGGCGGGAAAAGAAAGGGCGGACCTGTGAAATGCCAAAACGCGAAAAAATATCGCTGTTCTCCAAAAAGAAAGTACGTCGTTCCGGAAGAAAGATGCTGAAACGGGTCAAGTTGGTAACCTGTCGGTCTACCTCAACTTGGGAAAAGTCGGGGTTGACCGTCAGGTCTAGATTGAGAGACGAAGACAAGGCGATTTTCGCATCTCCACCCAGGGAAAAGCCTACTTCTGCGGGTTCATTTTCACTAAAGTTTTGATTGTAATTCGTGTTGATGTATGGAATGGCGGCAATGTTACCGCTTTTGAGCTTGCTGGGTGCTACATCCCAGATTAGTTGACCGGTATACCCCAAATCAACCACCCAGAACTGACGGGGCATTTGAGCCCATACATCGAGGTAATTGCCTTGTTTGTCATTGCGCACAAAATTGAGTCCCCAAATACTTTTGCCCGCCTTATAGCGTAACGTTTTAAAAGGTATGGCCATCTCAAACGACCAGCGATCGCCCTGGATTTTAGTTTCCACATACCACCGATTGTCCCATTCTGAATTGTAATTTTCAAAGCCCGACCCTCCGCCTAAGAGTACGTCGGTCTGCGAACCGTATAGGTTGGTAGCAAACATATAACCGGTAGTCGCTTCATTTAAAGGGTCTAAGACCACGGCAAAACCATCACCATCCCAGAATTCATCGCGCTTTAAAGTGGAGACGACCCAGTCGGGAGTTCCAAAGCAGGTGCCACCGACGTATAAGAACTGGTCGTCATAAGTCATTTTTACCTCCGTTTTGGCATGAGCTTTTATGTCGTCGCGCGGTGATTTTTGCCAGAAGTCTTTGGCAATTTGAGCAGATTGCCATGCGGGATCATCGAGGTTGCCGTCCAATTGAATTTTTTGAGAAGCTCGTTGAATCTGTAATCGGAATTGGTCTTGATTGGTTCGACCTTCCTGGCTGGACAATGAGAGACAAAATAGTAGCGCTAGAATAACAGTTAGGGTCTTTTTCATGCCGGTACATCTGATTGGTCGTATAACAGGTCGCGAAGATAATGGTTTTTGCGAGACAAATATGAAGACGGTCAAACATACCGTTACTACCTGTTTACTGGCGAACGGCGATTTTGTACAATTGTTCAACTTGCTCTTTCAGTACATCACTGAGGACGGGGTAAGGCTTTCCAAAACCGTCCAACAAACCAGAGTGCTGACGTCCCTCTTTCGCTGGAATCTGGTTGGAAGCATCGATCAAACCACAGTAATGCCAGCCCACGAATTCGGGACGTGAGAAGGCATTTTGGAAAAACGCTACGGTCCATTCGGCTCTTTGGTCGAGATTGTCGGCAATGGGACCGTAAGGCCTGGGCATGGTGGGAGTGATCATGGTAAAGGCCGCATCTCCGTTGATGATGGGGCGATCGACCCTTTTCGACCAACGATCAAGACGAGGCTTTTGCACCTCGTAGCGTCCATACATTTGGTAGAAGATGACATCGACAAAACGGGCGATGATCGGCAACAGGGTATCTAGAGAATCCGTGTTGCCGTTCATCTTGTCGCCGAAAAATAGGTGATTGGCGTCGTATCGGCGAATTGCCTGGGAGGCCGTCTGGTAATATCTTTCCACTACGTGTTGCAGAAACCGGGTGTTGTCGCGCGTTTCATTGGCGTTTGAAAGATCGGTTTGAGGTCGCCATAGTCGTGTGCCGGCCAGTTCGTTAAAAGAATTGAAATTGGTGTCGTAAGTTTTGTTAAAAGCATGAATGTCGTCGCCATAAATCTCTCTCATTGACGCAACGTACGCTTGCTTTCCCGGAGCATCTCCCTCCAAATTGCGTAAACGTCGTGGCCAGCCGATGCGCGATTCTCGCCTGGCGCCACCAATTACATCCGTCCTCGCCCGGCAATCTTCTTCCGTAAACAATGGGCAGTCCGTCATGGCATACCCGAGCAGGAAAGGGTCGTCTTTTAGGGGGGCAGCCAATTCTGCGGCCAGTCGATCACAATGTCGTTCGAATTCCGGCGAAAAAACGTCTTTGAAATGCTCAGCGGTAACATCGGTCCTCCAGTGGGCGACATCCAAAAACCGAATGGGGCGCATATAAGGAATGGCCGGCTGGGGCGCATTGATGATCGATAGGTCATTGTGGACACCGACGGTATTGAAACCGATTTCGCGACAAGTCTGAAGAAACCAGGATCGGAGAGATGCACCGAATGCCGGTTCTTCGACCGAAGTTACTCCCAGTTTGTTCTGCCAGGCATCCCGGTTGTAGGTCTGTTTCCACCAATTCGGATGCAGATGGTTGATACCAAAACTCAGAAACGCATTCCCTTCCGGAGTGACCAGCCACCATCGCTCCTCTTTTTCCACCCGGAAAAAACCGGTCGCCTCGAATTTCTTGCCGGTCCAACCACCAAATCGGTCAAATTGTAAGGGTGTCGATGTCATCCGACCGTATAGTTTTCGAGTGATGGGGGTTAGAAGTACTGAGTAAATGGCGGATTGAAGGAAGGCTCGACGTCGCATGTGGTTTTCAGTTTTGTTGAAGTTAACAAAAGCTTCTCAGTTAGCTGTCTAACGGGTGACTTAAAATCAATTGTGGCGTTTTTAAATTCAATTTTGCTCTTTGCTTCATCTTATTTTCGCGAAATTTGTAATGTTGTCAGCAACTTTTTAGGATGGTTTAAAAACGGAATTTCATGCAGTTTCCCGTCTCGACTTTTGCAATCATGTTGGTCCTTCTTTTGATGTTTAGTGCTTGCCAGCCGTCGTTGCCCGAAGACGTTTCAATCGCAATGGCTGAATTGCCGGAGGAGTTGGACTACAATCAACACATTAAACCGATCTTATCCGATCGCTGTTTTGCTTGCCACGGAAATGATGAAGCCAAACAAAAAGCCGGCTTGCGATTGGACAATCAATCTGCCTATGAAGAGTTGGCGGAAAATCCGGGTAAGTTTGCCATTGTACCGGGCAATTTGGCCGAAAGTCAAGTTTTCCATCGGGTGGTTAGCACGGACGCCAAAATCGTGATGCCGCCGCCAGAGTCCAATTTATCCCTAACGGCTTACGAAAAGGCGGTGCTCATTCGATGGATCCGGGAAGGAGCAGAATATCAACCCCACTGGGCATTCCAAAAACCGATCAAGAAGGAGCCACAAAGCGTAAAAAATAAGGAGTGGGTAAAAAACGAGATCGATCCTTACATTCTGACTGTACTAGAACGAAAGGGATGGCAACCTGCTCCAGAAGCTGATCGCGAAACGCTGCTGCGGCGTGTTACGCTGGATTTGACCGGACTGCCGCCAACACTGGAAGAAATGGATGCTTTTTTGGCGGATGATGCGCCGGACGCCTACGAAAAGGTGATCGACCGCCTGCTGGCTTCTCCTCATTTCGGCGAGCGTATGGCCACCGATTGGATGGATGTCGCCCGGTATGCAGATACCCATGGATATACGGTAGACCGTCCGAGGGATATGTCTCCCTGGCGGGATTGGGTCATTCAGGCTTTTAATGAGAACCAACCGTTCGCAGACTTTATCAAATGGCAGATTGCCGGTGATCTACTACCTAATGCAAGCCGGGAACAGGTTCTCGCTACGGGGTTTAACCGCAATCATCAGCAAAATATGGAAGGCGGCATCGTACCTGAGGAATTTCGGGTGGAATACGTTGCCGACCGAACCAATACTTTGGGAGCTGCCTTTTTGGGCCTGACCCTGGAATGTGCCCGTTGTCACGATCATAAGTACGACCCAATCTCTCAACGGGAGTACTTCCAGCTTTTTGGCTTCTTCAACAATGTCAAGGAGGCCGGTCAGATCAGTTGGGATAATGCCATGCCGGTACCGACGATGCTGTTGACAAATGAGGAAGTAGAGACTACACTCGACTTCATCGAAAAGCAAATATCCGGTCGGGAAGCAGAGGTAGCCCAGTTGAAGGAAGCTACCAACGACGGTTTTGTAAATTGGCTGAAGGAAGGCCGTTTTCGGGATCGCAAACTCGGACAACAACCAAAGGGACTGGTCGCTCGCTTTAATCTGGACGATGCCCGCTTTCAGAACGAAGTAAACCGGCGTCAACAAGGAATGCTCAAACAGCAATTCGTCGACCGAATACCGGTAAACTTGATCGAAGGGAAACGAGGAAAAGGCTTATTACTGGATGGAGATGCTTGGCTGGACTTGGGAGAAGTAGGGGTCTTCGACCGGACGATGCCGTTTTCGATTGGCCTTTGGGTGAAACTTCCGGAAGACCTCTCTAACGGTGTCATTTTTCACAAAGGAGACGGCGCTGCCCTCTATAACTTTAGAGGATACCATCTCGCATTGAAGGAAGGCCGCCTGGAACTGCTGCTGGCTCATACGGAACCTTACAATGCTCTTATCAAATATTCGGAAACGGACCAGATCCCCCGGAATGAATGGATTCAACTGACGATGACCTACGATGGCTCCAGTCGCGCCGCCGGCCTCCATGTTTACCTCAATGGTGAATCCGTACCAACCATAACAGATCAGGACAAGCTGTATAAAGACATTTTATTTGGAAGAGAAAAAGAGCCTGGTTTACAGATCGGAGCCCGGTGGAGGGGGATTGGCGTCAAAGGCGCGGTCGTCGATGACATTGTGGTATACGATCGCAACTTGTCTACTCCGGAAGTCATGGCCTTATACAATCCGACCGCAGCCCGTAAATTATTCGAGCAATCGGTCGACGAGCTTACCGCATTGCAGAAAAGTGGTCTACACGAATGGTATCTGGCCTACAAACAACCGGCTTATCAACAAATGTTGGCCCGTTTGCAGAAAGAAAGACAATTGCAGAATCAGACCCTCGATACCATTTCGGAAATCATGGTGATGCAGGAAATGGAGCGTCCGCGTCCGACCTACATTCTGGAACGTGGTCAATACGATGCCCATGGTGAAGAAGTGTCCCCCAATACGCCGGCTCAAGTGCTTCCTATGCCCGCGGACTTACCGAGAAACCGGCTTGGTCTTGCCGAGTGGCTGATCCACCCGGATCATCCGTTGACGTCGAGAGTGGTGGCCAACCGTCTGTGGCAACAGTTTTTTGGCCATGGCCTGGTCGCTACCCCGGAAGACTTTGGTTTTCAAGGTAAGCTGCCCTCACATCCGGGATTGTTGGACTGGTTGGCAGTCGATTTCCGGGAGTCGGGCTGGGATGTAAAAAAGGCCATTCGGCAAATCGTACTATCGGCAACTTATCGCCAGTCGTCTAAAACGACCCGTGAAATTACCGATGCCGACCCGGAAAACACCTGGCTTGCCAGAGGGCCTTCTTTTCGTCTGAGTGCCGAAATGATGCGCGACAATGCTCTTGCGGCTAGTGACCTCCTCGTCCGAAAGATCGGCGGCAAAAGTGTAAAGCCATATCAACCGGACGGTCTGTGGCGAATGAACGGAGGAAGGTATGTACCCGATAGCGGCGAAAACTTGTATCGGCGTAGTTTGTATACCTTTTGGAAACGCTCCGTTCCCAATCCTACCCAAGGTACTTTCGACGCTCCCACCCGGAGTAATTGCACGGTGGAGCGGCAGAAGACCAGCACCCCTTTGCAGTCTCTGGTCTTGC
>JANQRV010000582.1 GCA_028284395.1 Saprospiraceae bacterium | reverse complement strand
CTTTGCCAAACGCCGATTAATCGTCAAAGCATTACTTTCACCACGTTGGTATCGTCTGCCAAAATTAAATCAACTTCAACCCGGGATTATGTACAAAAGTCATTTCAAAGTGGCCTTTCGTCACGCTAGACGGCACCAATCCGCTGCCACCGTTCAAATTCTTGGCCTGATCTTAGGTATTGCTGCAGCATTCTTTATCGGCCTATTTATCCTGAATGAACTGGCCTTTGATCAAATGCACGAAAACAATGAACAATTGTACCGGGTATTGCGCTATGATCCAACCAATGGCGATCGCAGCATGGCGACTTCATCACTGCACGGATCGCTTCTAAAAGAAGCTTTTCCTTTTACGCAAATGTGCAGATACGGGCATGATCCGGTGAAAATGGGTGAAATTCAGCCGATATTAGTAGAAGACTTCTATTGGGCCGATTCCACTTTTTTCGCAGTCTTTTCCTTTGATTTTATTGCTGGAAACCCTCGTACCTGCTTGGATGTGGTGAATAGTGTCGTCATTACAAGTAGCTTAAGTAAGCAACTCTTTGGGTCGACAAATGCGGTGGGCAGGACCATTCCGGTCAAAGTTTACGACGGCGACCAGGAATTCCCGATGAGAATTACTGCCGTGATAAAAGATCCGCCGACAAATACCCACGTCCAGTTCAAGGCCTTGGGGTCAATGGCCAATGCAGAATCACTCTACAAGAACTTACTCAACCAATGGGGATTTTCCTGGCTTCGGACTTACCTGCTTATTCCCCCATCGCGCTACGCAGAAATTCAAGCCGGTCTACCTGCCGTTATTAAAAAAAGCATGGGAAATGATGTACCACCCAGTTTTGGAATGACGTTTCAACCTTTCAATCGGATCTATCTGCACTCGCAAGACATGCCAAAAAATACTTTGCGGGGAAACATTCGGAACATTCGGATTTTTGGAGCTATAGGCATCCTCGTACTACTTATTTCACTACTGAATTACATTAATTTAGCGACGGCCAGGGCAGCAATCCGTGTAAAAGAAGTGGGCATTCGGAAGACGCTGGGATCCTCGCGATCCGGAATCCTATCGCAGTTTGTCGTTGAATCCGTCGTCTTCATGGTTGGCAGTGGCTTCATCGCCATTCTACTCATTCTAGGCACATTACCACAGTTAAATACATTTTTTGACCTCCACGTTTCAGCTGCAGTACTTTCCTGGAAAGACTTTCTGCTACTCGCACTGATGTTGTTCGGACTGGGTATCACCGCCGGGATCTTGCCGGCTTTCGTCCTATCAAACCTACCCGGGCTTTCACTTAACTCGGCAACCATTCGCTTCAAATCCGACAATTGGTCCTTAACGAGAAAAGTCTTTGTAGGGATCCAATATACAGTGACGCTGGTATTATTGGTCTCCACATTTGCCATCTATCAACAATACCGGTACCTCAGGGATTTTGACCTTGGCTTTAATACAGAGCAACTGTTGCACATCCCGGTGAATGATCGACAACTCCAGCAAAAACTCCCTCTTTTGAAAGAACAAATTGGTGCGTTAAGTGGCGTTACCGGTGTCTGTGCAACCGGTGAGGATCTACCCAGTGAATTGAACAATACCTGGGGCATCAGCTGGAGCGGTGCCAATCCTGAAGAGCCACTTGGCATCGATATTATCGGTGTTGATCAGGATTACTTCGAATTGCTCAAGATACCCTTCATCGAAGGACGGAACTTCCCGGAATCCTATGAGGTGGACTCCGCCCGGAGCGTCATTCTGAATGAAAAAGCGAGGTCAATGATCAACCGGGATGCCATAGTAGGCAGTCAGGTCCAAATTGGGGGTCGCGACCGCAAAGTAGTCGGTGTCGTAGAAGATTCTCACAATACCAGCCTCCATTCCGAAATCGTTCCTATTGCTTATTTGATTTTCCCCCCTGGCTTTCGCGTCAGTCCAGACAACCTGTTGGTACGCCTTAAGGCCAATGATGCTGCCAACTTGCTGGCCGAGTTGAAAACCATCTGGGGGCAGCACAGCAGCGACCCACTACTGTACAATTTTGTTGATGAAGCATTTGCGGCTGCCTATTCTTCAGAGAAACAGTTCAGCACGCTCATTTTTGCCTTCACTCTTTTTGCCATAATCATTTCGATTGTTGGCTTATTTGGATTGATCAGCTTTATCGTTCAGCTCAAACTTAAGGAAATTAGCATCCGAAGGGTATTGGGGGCCCAATCTCTAGACTTGATGCAACACCTTGGGAGAGATTTCTTCATTGTATATGGAATTGCCGTAGTCCTTGCCATTCCAGTAGCACTTCGATTGATCAATACCTGGCTGACGGGCTATGCCTACCGGATACAGGTGCATCATTCTCTTTTGTGGATGGCGGCATTACTATGTTTATTGACTTCCGTTTTGGTCATCTTTTACCATTTGCGCAATGCCACCAAGATCAGTCCATCGGAATATTTGAGCGAATGACGCTGCTGTATTGTCGGGGGCTTTGTCCTGCCCAAGATTTGAAGGCTCGGATCAAAGCACTCGATTCAGAATAACCCAGCAAATAGGCCATTTCATCGAGATTGACGTGTCCTTGGTGAAGCATCTTTTTGGTCAGTTGAAACCTGATCTTGTTGTGCAGCTGCTTAAAATTGGTATTTCTCGCTTTCAATTGACGCTGTAAAGTTCGCGTCGTCATTTTTAGTTCGGAAGCAACTGATGCAATTGTTAAGGGCAATGGCGTAGTATTTCGAATGATTACTTTTTTAACCTGGTAAATCAGTCCATCTTCCTGTGGCAGGGACCGGAGCAATTGATCCGCCTGGACCCTCAAACGATTACGGAGATTTCCCGGAGCGGAAATTCCTATCGTTCGCTCGTTTAAAATCGGACGATGAAAAGTAATGGAAGAGATCGTCGCATTAAATCTCAATCGGCAATTAAACAACCGATAATATTCCTTCAAGACTTTCGGCTTTGCGTAATAGAAAGCCACCTCCATTGGGAAGAACTCCCTATGGGTCAACTTATGCAGGGCATTTTTAGTGCATATTAAGGCCATATCCAGATTTTGGCGGATGACATATTCATCCTGTACCGCCCATTCCGGATTCAAAGCAAAATTGACTCGGAAAGTGTTCCTTTCCATCTCGAGCGTACACTCCATACTATCACTGATCAAACGGCTGTAGGCAACGGCAAAGTTGAAAGCTTCTTTTATATCCGTGCAGGTTTGCATTAATTCATCGATGTAGCGCGTCGCCCGCAGGTCGAGCTCCTCCCCCATCAAAAGACCAAAACAAGTGGATGCCAACCGGGTTTTAATGATCCGGAATACGGTAGTGATCTGCTCGTAATCGACAAGCGATTCGTGTTGTGATAAGTCATGCACACTACAACCGGTAGCAGCAATGACTTCAGCAGGTTCAACTCCTCTGCTTCTCGCAAATTCTGCGATGTCCAACACAAATTTTCCGGTAAAATACATGGGCAGTAAATATGTCGCAAAATGTCAATTCCAGAAGAATCGATCAAGATACCTTTGCTCAAAAATAACACTTATGACAACTAAAGGATTCATTGGATCGACCGTATTGGCATTTCTGTTGAGCAACATTTTAACCACCTTGTGGTACATGGCAACCAGCGATATGAATAGCGTTGCCTATCAACGACCGGAACCGAATTATCTGGCCTTAATGGTCAATCATCTGATCTATGCCGGCCTGATGGTCTACCTTTTCCCATTTTTCTATTCCTTAAATCCCAACCGTTCCCGAGCTTTCCTATATGGTGTGCTGGTGGCAGCACTAATGTATTTGCCCCAGGCCATTGTCATTCGAGCAATTTGGGAAGTAGCATTCGATCTCGGTTTTGTGCTAAATTCTTTGGCGCATCTTTTGATAGGGGGACTGATGGGTCTTGCCATCTCTTTTACTTCCGGATCACTGGAGATAAAAGCAAGTTGAATGCCCTTTATCTTTGGCTGGCCTAAATTAGATACACCGTGTAATTCAAGATACTTTGCACGGTGTATCCTGTTTATCGCAGGAATCTAAGGCACATAATCTGGCGGCTCTAATGTCTTATGGAATACTGATTTGGTTGAAGCCTCGGATATCTCCCTGAATTTTTTTACCTTCGTGAGTGACTACTCACTTTTTGGATGACTGACAGGAAGAGAAGAATTTTAATGGCGGCTTTAGAACTGTTTGCGAATAAAGGTTATGATGCCACATCAACCAGTAAAATCGCAAAACTGGCGGGAGTTTCAGAAGGGTTGATCTTTAAACATTTTGAAAGCAAGAAAGATCTACTCAATGCTTTGATGAAGGATGCCGAGTCGAAACTGGCAGAAGTCTGGTGGGAGGTCATGGAAGAAGAGAATCCACGGGAAGTAATCCGTAAATCGATCAATCTCCCGTTTAAAGAGGTCGATCCCAGTGAACACGATTTTTGGAGATTGCAGTTTAAGCTGAAATGGGACAACGAATACCACAATCCAAACAAAATGAATCCGCTGGTCGATAAAATCACGGCAGCTTTTGAAGCTTTGAACTATCCGGAACCGGAAAAGGAATCAAGCATCTTGGTGCATTTAATCGAAGCAATTTCTATTGAGATCGTTCGGGGGGATGCAGCAAGTCAAAAGCCATTGCAGCAATTTTTATTGGATAAATACAAGTAAATTTTTTTTGTCCAAAAAGGAAGTGATTGCTCACTTACTAATTAAATAAAATCAATATACCAGTATGAACAGGACAAATCTTGCCTATTTAATCATTATGCTATTGGTAGTCGGCATCAGCGTTGCCTTTGCTTATTCGGGTTCGGTAGCTTCGAATACGGAAAAAGTTTCCGTAACCGCTGTCGAGTTGGAAGCATCGGATGAAGCGTTCGACAAAATGATGCAGGTACTGACTCACAAGCGATGTGTAAACTGTCACCCCGATGGGGATCGGCCGCGCCAGGGCGAAGACAGTCACCACCACAACTTCGGCGTACAGCGAGGATCCGACAATCACGGTGTTGCGGCACTGCGCTGTCAATCTTGTCATCAAGCCGAAAACAACAATTTCTCCGGTGTTCCCGGAGCACCGGAATGGAGTTTGGCCCCCTTATCAATGCGTTGGGAAGGTCTTAGCAGAGTAGAGATCGCAACATCCATGCTCGACCCAACGAGAAATGGTGGACGAAATCTTGAAGAGATCGTAGAACACCTGACCGAACACGAATTGGTTCTTTGGGCCTGGGAACCAGGTATAGATGCTAGTGGGAATCCCCGGGAGATTCCACCGATTTCAAAGGAGGAATACATTCAAGCAGTGAAGGCATGGGCGGAAGCCGGTGCTCCAATCCCCGAAAAGTAATTGAACGCATGTATGCGCTTTAGCTACTCTAAGGAAAGCCCCCTGGATGGGCCATCCCGTCTTGAAGATTTCCTTAACTACAGTCGTTGTTCCAGCAGCCATAGTAGCAATAGTAGCAATAGCAACAACAGCTTAAGATTTAAAAAACAGACTTCATTCTTAAATGCTTCAAAATATGCAAATTTCATTTAATATAAATGGCACTCCGCAAAGTATTGAGACCGATGGTAATACGCCATTACTATGGGTAATTAGAGATCTCTTGGATCTAAAAGGAACCAAATTCGGTTGTGGCAAAGCAGCCTGTGGCGCCTGCACCATTCACGTAGACGGTGTGGCCATTCGGTCTTGTTCTTACGCCGCAAAATTTGCCGAGGGTAAGAATATTACCACCATTGAAGGTTTGTCAACGGGCGAGGACTTACATCCCGTGCAACAAGCGTGGATGGAAGAAATCGTTCCTCAGTGTGGCTACTGTCAGCCGGGATTTATGATGGCCACTGCCGCATTACTTGAAAAAATTCCGAACCCCACGGATGAAGACATCGACAACAACATTGTGAACGTTTGCCGGTGCGCAACTTACTACCGGATGCGAAAAGCCATTCACCGCGCTGCCGAAATCAAATCTGCTAACCTTCAAAATTCACCATCATGAGTCAATCGGAAACCAAACAAAAAAGAAAGTTTTCTCGCAGGAAGTTCCTGGTTCGTTCATCGGTCGGCGTCGGTGTTCTACTAGGAGCCGGCTATCTGAGTCGCAATATGATGCGTCGGTATCTCTTCAAGATGGTGGAGGCTCCCTTCTTCTATTCGGGGGATACGAAGACACCGAGTCTTTGGTTTGAAGTGCTGGCTAGTAACGAGGTCATCCTGCACAGTAGTAAAGTCGAAATGGGGCAGGGAACTTTCACCTCAATGGCCCAATTAGCGGCGGAAGAGCTAGAAATAGATGTCAGTAAAGTAAAAGTTGTCCACGCTGATACCGCTTCGGGCAACATCGATGGTTTAAGTACGGGCGGTAGTACTTCCATAGCTAGTTTGTGGGAGCCCTTGCGGCAATTAGCAGCTACTATGCGCGAAATGTTGAAAATGGAAGCCGCCAAACAGCTGGGTACAGCCGTTTCCGACCTATCTGTTGCCGATGGTGTTATATCTAGTGGAAGCCAGTCTCTGACTTTCGGCGAAGTAGTAAAACAAGTGAAAGAATGGGAAATACCCGATACTCCCCCACTGAAGGATAACGGTAGTTTTAAGGTTATTGGTAAACCCATCCCCAGGGTCGATCTCCGGGATAAAGTGATGGGAGCGCCCATCTTCGGGATGGACGCCAGCCTCCCCGGCATGTTATATGGCGCCGTCGCACGGTCTTCGCAGATCGGCGCTCAATTTGTAAGTGCCGATACCTCTACGGCGGAGAAAATGCCCGGGGTGATTAAAATCGTTACCGAACCTGACTTTGTCGGCGTCGTCGCACGTTCGCGGATGGAAGCAGAAAATGCAAAAAATGCCATCAAAGTGACCTGGCAAGTCGAAAAAGATTGGCAATTGGAGGACATTGAGGACATGATCCAGGTGGGACAAGGTACACCTATGACCATCCAGAAAGCAGGTCGGGCCAAACGAATCTTGGATAATGAAGAAGACATCATCACCTCCGACTTCAAGAGTCCGATCGGAGCCCACGCCCAAATCGAGCCCAATGGTGCACTGGTACATGTAGAAGGGGATAAAGCTACCGTTATCATTTCCACCCAAGTGGTCGATATTACCCGCAAGGAAGTTGCCGAACGTCTCGGCATACCGAAAGAAAACGTAAATGTAAAGCCAACTTTTCTCGGCGGCGGCTTTGGCCGGCGCCTACACACCCCCAATGCCATCCAAGCCTCCGTTCTATCTAAGGCGGTTGGCAAACCGGTCAAATGCTTTTTCAACCGTAAAGAAGAATTCCAACACGATACTTTCCGCCCGCCGACCCACCATGTACTTCGGGCAAAGTTGCGTAAAGACGGCCTCATTAAGGCGATCGAACACAATGTTTCCAGTGGGGATGTCGCATTCGGTTCAGCCCTGCTCCCTCCCATTGCAACCCCGATTCTGGGGGCAGATATCGGAGCATGGCGAGGGGGGATGATCCAGTACGGGAAAATCCCACACTACAGGGCCGTTTCCTGGCGAGTCAAATTGCCTTTTGCTACCAGTTGGTGGCGGAGTCTCGGACTTTTGGCCAATACTTTTGCAATCGAAAGTTTCATGGACGAACTAGCCATCAAAGCCGGTAAGGACCCCGTACAGTTCCGGCTGGATCAAATTCAAGACGATGAGGCGGGAAGACGACTAAAATCCGTCATCCAGGCTGCCGCCGATAAAGCCGACTGGAAGGATGGCCTTCAAAATGGACGTGCCATGGGCTTTGCCGCTTCTACCGATGCAGCTACTCCCGCCGCCCACGTGGTGGAAGTATCGATCGTCGACAATGCCATAAAAGTTCACAAGGTAACCTGTGCAATCGATCCCGGGCTAGCAGTCAATCCAGATCAGGTCAAAGCACAGTGTGAAGGATCCATCATTATGGGAATGAGTGCCATACTGCACGAAAAAATGACCGTCATTGACGGCGAATTACAACCAACGATCTACGGTGCCTATAAGATGGCCCTCATGAGAGACGCACCGAAGGAGATCGACGTCGTACTGCTGGAGGGTACCGGCGTGCCCGGCGCAGTTGGAGAACCCCCAATGGGGCCCATCGGAGCCGCCATTGCCAACGCCGTATTTCGGATCAATGGGCAAAGGTTAAGGGAATTTCCCTTTGAGCTGGCTTAATTCTCAAGTAAAACATAGATGTACAGGGAGACCAATTGTTTCCCTGTATTCTTGGCTTTTACCAACTTCAATTATTCAACAAAAACAAATATCAATTTTTATTTATATAACACCTAAATCCAATAGAAATAGTCTTTTCAGCAGATAAACCCAAACGCTTCCTCTATAAAAAACCCCATCAATACTGTCACAATTTCTGAGATGGAGGACTAATTTGGAAGCTAAAAATAAGTGCAAGATGCTTATATTCGAGCCCGAAAGACAATAATGCTATAGTTTTTTCGAACACTACACCATCGACCGACATACAACAAACTACACTATTCTGAAAACACTTTAATCCCTTATCGTATGATATGGGACTTGTCTGTTTAGAATGAGTTAGTTACTACACGCCAATAATTTTCTTTTAAAGAATCCTTCCCCTTATTTCCCAATCGTCTCAAGAGTATTCGTCTGAGCTTTCACCAGGCTTGTGAGCTGGTGGTCTATAGGTTTGTACAAGATACTACCTCAACAAGACCGCTTGCTGGCAGCATTGTGCTTTATATCAATCATATGTAAAAGAGTAAAGAGGCTTTCTACATACGCTATAACTATGTCCTAAACATTTTTCTTGTACCAAAATGATGTTCTTAAACGTACGATCTATGGAGCAATTTTTTACTAAATTTCTTGGCCGTCCTTTTAAATACAAGGCGATCGGGAATCGAAGTTTTGTGGTTGGAATGCTGACAGTGGCTCTGCTGTTTTCGTTCACTCAAAAAAATTTCGCGAATGAAGCAAGTCCTGGAATAGCGGGTGTCCCCATTTCCAATAATTTGGATTCGTTCATAGTGGCGCAATTCATTGCCGATGGAGGACTCGGATCCTTTTTCAGGATCAACAAAATAGGAGGAGTCGGCGAAAATGCAGTGCTTGAGAATGACCCTCCGACCATTCTGGCAAATGCGAATATGTATTTTGCCTTCTGTAGCATTGATGAGTATCCACCCTTTGAAACCTACCAGGAATGGATTGATGCCGGTGGTGTTGCTTCGGATAATTGTGGCATCAACGAATCCAGTTTTCAATTGCTGAGTGAAGTAAGTGACGGAGGAAATTGTCCGGAGACCATCACTCGAACTTATCAAGTTGCCGACCTTTGTGGGAACGTTGCTCAATGTCAGCAGATCATTATCATCAATGACGAAGAAGCACCTTCGTTAAACTGCTCTGCCGACCTGACCGCAGTCTGTGACATTAATGAACATCCGGCCTATACAACTTATGCAGAATTTACAACGGCAGGAGGAACCGCAACGGATAATTGCGGAATTGACGAAGCCTCCTTTACCCTATTGAGTGAGGAAACCAATGGTACTTGTCCGCAAGTAGTGACACGTGTTTACCAAATTGCCGACCTTTGTGGTAATACGACAACCTGTACCCAAACCGTCACGGTTAATGATGAGGTTTTGCCGACTATGACTTGCCCGGCTGACTTAACCGCCGTTTGCGACATCAGTGAACAACCGGCTTACGCAGATTACGCGGCCTTCACAGCAGCAGGTGGTAGTGCAGCGGATAATTGCGGCATCAACGAGGCCAGTTTCACCCTCCTGAGTGAAACCAGTGATAATGGATCTTGCCCCGAAATCGTTACCCGCGTTTATCAAATTGCCGATCTCTGTGGAAACTTGGTAACCTGTACCCAAACCATTACCATCGACGATGAAGTGGCACCGACTATGACTTGTCCGGCCAACCTGAATGCGGTTTGCGACATCACCGAACAGCCAGCTTATGCCGACTATGCTGCTTTCGCTGCCGCAGGTGGCAGTGCGGAGGATAATTGCGGCATCAACGAGGCCAGCTTCACCCTCCTCAGCGAAACCAGTGACAATGGGTCTTGTCCCGAAATTGTCACCCGAGTTTATCAAATTGCCGATCTCTGTGGAAACTTGGTAACTTGTACCCAAACCATTACCATTGATGACGAGGTAGCCCCGACTTTGACCTGCCCGGCCAATCTGACTGCAGTTTGTGACATTAGCGAGCAGCCCGCTTACGCAGATTATGCTGCTTTTGTAGCAGCAGGAGGAAGCGCAGCGGATAATTGCGGCATCAACGAGGCCAGCTTCACTCTGCTGAGTGAAACCAGTGACAATGGATCTTGCCCCGAAACCGTTACCCGCGTTTATCAAATTGCCGATCTCTGTGGAAACACCATCACTTGTACCCAGACAATCACCATAAATGACGAAGTAGCTCCGACGATGACTTGCCCGGATGCCTTGGTCGCCGCTTGTGACATTTCCGAAGTTCCGGCCTATACCGACTACGCAGCTTTCGTAGCGGCAGGTGGCAGTGCAGCAGATAACTGTGAAATTGACGAAGCAAGCTTCCAGCTGCTGACAGAAGAGGAAGATGGTAATTCTTGCCCCAAAGTCTATACGAGAACTTACCAAATTGCCGACCTTTGTGGCAATACCGTAACCTGTACGCAAACCATTACCATTAATGATGAGGTGTTACCGACGATGACCTGTCCGGCGGACTTGACTGCGGTCTGCGACATCAGCGAACAACCGGCTTATGCCAACTATGCCGTCTTTGAGACTGCCGGAGGGAGTGCGGCCGACAACTGTGGCATCGACGAGGCGAGTTTCACGCTGTTGAGCGAAACCAGTGACAACGGTTCCTGCCCAGAAGTGGTTACCCGCGTTTACCAAATTGCCGACCTCTGTGGCAATCTGATCACTTGCACACAAACCATCACCATCGATGATGAAGTGGCACCAACCATGGCCTGCCCCGCCGACCTGACGGCCGTTTGCGACATCAGCGAACAACCCGCCTACGCCGACTATGCTGCTTTTGTGGCAGCAGGAGGGAGCGCAGCGGATAATTGCGGCATTAATGAGGCGAGTTTCACCCTGCTGAGTGAAACCAGTGACAATGGTTCTTGCCCAGAGGTAGTGACCAGGGTTTATCAGGTTGCCGACCTTTGTGGCAATCTCGTCACCTGTACGCAAACCATCACCATCGACGACGAAGTGGCGCCAACCATGACTTGCCCCGCCGACCTGACGGCCGTTTGCGACATCAGCGAACAACCCGCCTACGCCGACTATGCTGCTTTTGTAGCAGCAGGCGGAAGCGCAGCGGATAATTGCGGCATTAACGAGGCCAGCTTCACCCTCCTGAGTGAAACCAGTGACAATGGTTCTTGCCCCGAAACCGTTACCCGCGTTTATCAAATTGCCGATCTTTGCGGCAACACCATTACTTGTACGCAGACCATCACGATCGATGACGAAATAGCGCCAACCATGACCTGTCCCGGACCATTGGTTGCTGCCTGCGACATCTCAGAGCAGCCAGCCTATACCAACTATGCGGCCTTTGTAGCAGCAGGTGGTAGTGCAGCCGATAACTGCGGCATCAACGAAGCCAGCTTCCGATTGGTTTCGGAAGTGGAAGACGGCAATGACTGTCCAAAAATTTACACCAGAACTTACGAGATCGCTGATTTGTGCGGTAATATCATAACCTGTACGCAAACCATCACCATCAACGATGAAGTACTCCCGACCATGACCTGTCCGGGCGACCTCACGGTCGTGTGTGATATCAATGAGCAGCCGGCATATACGTCTTACGCTGCATTTGTAGCGGCAGGTGGCAGTGCAGCCGATAACTGCGGCATCAATGAAGGTAGTTTCACGCTGCTGAGTCAGTCCAGCGACAATGGTTCCTGCCCCGAGGTAGTGACCAGGGTTTATCAAATAGCTGACCTGTGTGGCAATCTGGTAACTTGTACGCAGACCATCACCATCGATGACGAAGTGGCACCAACCATGACTTGTCCCGGTGATTTAACCGCGGTTTGTGACATCAGCGAACAACCGGCATATGCAGATTACGCGGCTTTTGTAGCCGCGGGCGGTAGCGCAGCAGACAACTGTGGAATTGATGAAGCAACTTTCACCCTGTTAAGCGAAGTCAGTGACAATGGCAGTTGTCCGGAAATCGTAACGAGAGTCTACCAGGTCGCCGACCTTTGCGGTAATTTGGTCACTTGTACCCAAACCATCACCATCGATGATGAAATAGCTCCTACTATGACTTGCCCCGATCCGATCGATGCCACTTGTAGCATCGATGAGATTCCGGCCTATGCCGACTATGCTGCATTCGTAACGGCAGGAGGTAGCGCAGCAGACAATTGTGCCATCAATGAAGGGTCCTTTACCCTATTTAGTCAGACCAGTGCCGGAACCTGTCCGGAAATTGTGACGCGTATCTACCAGATCGCAGACCTGTGTGGAAACATTGTTCAATGTACACACATCATTACCGTGAATGATACCGAACCGCCGGTACTCGTCTGTCCGCCGGTACCCGACGGCAATGGGGTTATAATCGGTGGATCCGGAAGTAACAACAAATAAATTGACTTTACAATAGTATTGGGGGCCGTTTCAACCAAGATTGAAACGGCCCCTTGTTTTTTCGCGCTACATTCTTTTGCGAAGCCGGCTTTGCAGATCGTAAATGAAGCCCGATCTAGCGTCTCTTTCTGATCGGACCCTACCTGGAACTGTTTGCACCTGCAGTTGCTCATCATTAATCCATTTCATCTTTGCCCGCGCGACCGTATCTTCGAACAGCACTTCTTCTGTTGTCGGATCATAAACGATAAACGAAATAGTCGGAAAAACTTCATTGGGCCGCGTTCTTTTTTCTTGGTAAAGGCAAACCACTTTCTCTGACGGATTATACAAAAGCTGATAGGTCCCTTTGAAATAAGAGGTACCCACATTCTTAATCTTTTCCTCTGATGTTAAACTTCGCTCCACCACGCTAGTGCTCTTGCGTACACAAGCCATCACGATCAACGCAATGCCCAAAAGCCCGGAAACAACTAAAAATCTATTCATCATGTCTCAATTAAAACTGCGCTTACAATTTAAGCCACTTCACGACTTTTCGCTCTCTTCCAAATTCAAAACGCAATAGATAAACACCGGTAGGAAGTTCATCAACATCCACTCTCTTCACGTGGAAACCGGCCGGTTCAACGGCATTTACAATCGCCTGTACACGCTTCCCATCCAGGGTAAACAGTTCAGCTGTGATCATACCGGATTCCGGCAGCCGATATTCCAAAACACCTTTTTCCTTCATTGGATTTGGATAAGTATTGATTTGTAGAAAGGCATTTACCCTTTGATCCACATTGGTAGTCATCGACGCCAACCTTACATTATCAATCAACCAGCCCCAGCCCTCTTCGAACGGGTCGGAAACCAACTTAAATCGCAGGTAAACGACAGTCCCTTCATCAAAATGATCCGTCAGCATAATCTCGTGTGGTCGGATGAGTTCAGGAGTGGGCATCACGTCGTCGTAATAAGCTATTTCCCAATCAAAATGCAAACGAGAATCATAACCCTCAATCGTCTGCCAGGTCTTTCCGGAATCAACCGTTCCTTCAATGGTCACGTAATCGAAAAAATCCTCACTACCAAATTCTTCCGTAAAGCCGGGTTCAACCAAGGCGATCTCATCAAAGGAAAATACGGAACCGGCCGTTACCTGGATTGGTTTTTGAAATACGGTGAGAATGTTGTCGGTGTTCCCGTCATAAGGGTGCGGCGAATGAAGGGCATTGTTGTCAAACCCTTCCGCCGTAAAGATATTGAAATTCAGCCGGGCAAAATCCATCTGGCCTTGATCGAAATCGTTTTCGTATTCCAGTACCGGGACATCATCGACATCCAGAATTGGTACATCGACCGTCGAAGTCAAGGTCAGGTCGTCCTTAAATGCAATAATACTGGCGGCCCCGATCAGTATCGAGTCCGAATCGATATCAACGGAAAAATCAAACAATTCGGCCAGTTCGAACTCATTAGGACCGATGGGCAATCGCTGCTGGACTATTTCGGTCTCCGATAGTGCCACCTCGACCATTAGAAGCGTGGAATCATAGGGGGCCGTCAGTTGATAAACACCTTCGATTTTTCCATTAAATCCATTACCGGTAGAAGCAATTTGTGGAAAAGGCACTGCGATAGGTGGCTCATACCCCTCTAATTGAGGAAGACTAACCGACCAGACACCGCGGCCGTGGGTAGCTAAAACTACCTGGTCATTGACAATCTTCATCTCAAAGATGGCAACGGGGGGAAGTCCGTTATTTGCGTTTTGCCAACTCGCACCGCCGTCCAAAGATTCAAATAGACCAATTTCGGTACCCACCCAAATTTGATTCGTATCGAATGGCATCACGACCAGACTGTAGGTGGCCACGTCCGGAAAACCATTGTTGCTTTCGTCCTGGTTGGTTACAAAACCGGAAAGATCTTCCCAATGTGCCCCTAAGTCAGTTGTTTTAAGGATTTTTGGACCATCCGCCATGGAGAAGAGTGCAAAAGCCGTTTCAGGATCAAAAGGGTGGGTCGCAATCCCAGTTACCGGACCCATTTTTGCCTCCGCATAAGCGGCAGTCGACCGGAAACTGGATCCCCCATTGGTAGAATAAATAATTCTTTCGGTATCCGAGTGCACCCCTCCCGACCAAACCACCTCCGGTGAAGCCACCGAAATTTCGATCGGGCTGTCATCGTAGACCCATTCGTCCGGAACTTGAATAACCTCCCAGTTGTCGCCAAAATCTTGCGAACGCAAAACCCCTCTGGATCCCACGGCAAAAACGAGGTTCGGCTCCTGCTTGGAATTGGCAATTCGGGTATAAAAGGGGCCAAATCCTGGCAAATCCAATGCGCTCCAGGCCCGTCCTCCATCGGTACTCTTGTAAATAAAATTAAATTGGCTGGATTCTAACAGAAGATCGGGGTTCTGATAGTGCCAAGCCGCCTCAAATCCATCGCCACTTGGTGCAAGGGCCCAGTCACTTGCTTCATCCGCATTTGATGGAGACACAAAGCTGCCATTATCCTGAGTTCCGCCGATGTAGCGATCCGCTCCATTCATCTTGTCCACACCATAAAATTGAGAAGTATTATACCCTTTAGTAGTGTTGTAAACAAAGGTGTCTTCATCCAGCGTTATTTCCTCGCGGAAGGTATCTCCGGTCTGCAAGAAAGTCTCACCGCCATCGGTAGAAAAAGCAATTCCACCGTCATTGGCATTGATCATTAAAAACGCTCCCGTTTCTTCATCTGTGGGAATCAGCACCAGATTGTGATGATCAACGTGAACACCTTTAGTAAAAGTCTCTAATTCGTCGGTCGAATACTCATCGTAGCCATCCACAACCGGCTCGAATTCACTTTCTAAAATGGAAACCACTTCCGTGTTAACGATCAACTCCGTCGACGGAAGGTTCTCTAAATCAATATCCTCGCCGGAATTGTTGCCCCCCAAGATAAGGTAATAGCTATTCTCATACATAGAGCCTTCCATTACCGCTTCATCTGGCTCCGTACTGTAGTCGATGGCGTGAACCGAGAGAAATTCCGTGAAGTCATCCGTAAAATCCAACAGATCCCATTCTCCATTTCCATTCGAATCGTAAAAAGACACGGCCAATTGTCGGTCATTAGTTACATCCCATACTTCAAAAGGGACTTCGACAAAATCCCGGTAGGAATCGCGGTCCAGATTAGCATGCCAATGTGCCATTTGCATGACGTCCGGTCCAAATCGAATTTCGACGGACACCTGTTCTGCCGGAAGTTCATCCGCTAAATTGGTGTTTCCAAAAACTCCCGACAGGAAATCTTCGGTGGGACTAATGCCCCCCAGAAAGGCCAGGTCCAGCTCAAAGAAATCTGCATTGTTCTCAAAGTTTCCAACGTAGGCATTGACCCTCGACAAATCGCTTCCCTTGGTGATGGATAGAATTGGCCCGGCACCGCCAACGAATACGGTATTCGTATCAAACGGGTGTACTGCAATCGTATTATCATACCACCCCTGACCGGCGAACCAATCGCCGTAATCCCCATCGACCAAATTCCAGTTTTGCCCGCCATCGCCACTATGCAGCAACTGGGGATCATCGATTGTCTCTGCAGCGATATAGATGATGTTCGGGTGAGCAGGGGCAATCGCCAACTCCATTCTTCGTATCTCGCGATTTCTGACGTCAAACACTTCATCCCAGGTACGGCCTTGATCGATGGACTTTAAAATCGCAGTCCGGTTTACCGAAGCGTATATTGTATTAAAATCCTGCGGATCGGCCACTAATTGTTGGACAACCCCTCTATTACTTCTAAGATTATCGGAAACACCGCTGTACGTACTCTGCCAGGTTGCTCCGCCATCCGTACTTCTAAAGATGTGGGATACGACCCGTTCTTCATCCTCTTCCTGATTCTGTCGAAAATTTACTCGGGTCGAAACCAACACGTTGTTTTCGTTTTGTGGGTCTACAATGATCCGGGTTACATTGGCAAAATCTTCATTGTCAGCAGTACTTGATAAGACGGACCAGTTATCCCCGCCATCGACACTTTTCCAAATTCCATTTCCGATGATCATAAACTGATCAAATCCTTCGCCGGTACCGGCATAAACCACCAAAGGGTTATTCGCGCTGCCGGCTAGTGTAGAAGTTGCCATGTTAGATAACTCCTCCGATACGATGGTCCAGCTATTGCCGCCGTCGTTCGTGCGCCAAATGCCTCCGCCCACCGATCCGGCCAACCAGGTCAAATGGGTAGTGTCTCTGGGGTCTACCCATATCCCGCGCGTCCGCCCCCCTACATTACCGGGTCCTCGCTCTACCCAGTCCAGGTCTTCGCGCAATCGAATGGATTGAACTTTGGTCAACGATTTTTGCAGTTCAATGGCTTTGTAGTTGGTGCGATACCGCGGACCGGCGTCACCATCCCTTGTTCTGATTCGATGGTGATATCGAAAAAAGTTGTGCGGCCCTTCTCTTTTGAATTTTTGTGTTTGCTTTTTCTCTAAAAGGACCGTTAATAGATCCGGAGATTTTTTGAGGTCTTCACGATCTGATTTAATTGGGGTGCAAGCAAACAGCCCGGAAAGCAACAGGGCTGTTAGCAATCGGCGATAGATACTTTTCATTTCGAGTTTTTTAGATCAATAATAGAAGTCATACACCTGTTATTGATCAAAGTACCTTTTACCGAGCAATTCCCCTATATATTATTAATTTTTTATTTGTCATCCGGCTGAGAATAAGTGACAATATCGATGCCGATCCCGTTTGGATCCACAATGGCAAAATGTCGATCCCCCCAGATTTCGTCCCGGATTTCAATGGCAACCTCGACGCCACTTGCTTTAATTTTTTCATAGTAGGTATCCACGTCTTCTACCTCGATGGTCAAGTAGACGCCTTTCCCACCAAATGGAGGTT
>JANQRV010000579.1 GCA_028284395.1 Saprospiraceae bacterium | reverse complement strand
CATTGCACCAGCGCACAGGATTGAAAAAAGTTTGCATTGCCGGTGGTGTGGCACAAAATTCGGTAGCCAACGGCAAAGTAACAACGGAGACACCATTTGAAGAACTCTATGTGCCGTCGGCCGGCCACGATGCGGGGATTTCCATGGGCTCTGCCATGTATTTGTATCATCATGTTTTAAATAAGGGTCGGGTCGCTCCATTGTACAACCCTTATACCGGCAGCCAATTTAATGACGAAGAAGTACGGAAAATCCTCGAAGCCAGTCAAGTCAAGTACCGTAGGTTAGAGGAGAATGAATTGATTGAATTGGTTACCGAAAAACTAAAAAACAATGCCGTCGTAGGTTGGTTCCAGGGGCGTGCCGAATTCGGACCAAGGGCATTGGGAAATCGTTCCATTCTGGTAGACCCCAGAAACAAGGATGCCAAGAATCTATTGAATTTAAAGATCAAAAAGAGAGAGTCTTTCCGACCTTTCGCTCCTTCCATTCTGGAAGATCACGTCGATGAATTCTTTGAAAAAAACGAATCTTCTCCCTTTATGGAAAGGGTAATCAAAATAAAAAAAGAGAAACACGACCTGATTCCGGCGGTGACTCATGTCGACGGGACCGGAAGACTACAAACCGTCAAGGCCAAGATCAATCCCAAATACTACAAGTTGATCAAGAAGTTCTACGATAAGACGGGGGTGCCGATCCTTCTGAATACGTCTTTCAATGAGAATGAGCCCATCGTGGATACGCCGCGCCATGCACTCGATTGCTTTCTCCGAACCAATATGGATTTGTTGGTGATGGAGAATATTGTTGTGGAACGGGAGTGAGGATTTGGAAGGTTTGAACCGTTGGAATGGTTCGAGGTTTGAATGGTTCGAGGTTGGAACCATTCAAACCAATCAAGGCGTTGAGACCGAAACCGGCAATACCTTCCCATTAAAAAAGCGATGTCCCTGCAGGGCGAAGTAAGCGAAGAAGGAGGCCATTTCTTCGGCTTCTAACGGGGCTTTATAACCGGGGAAGGCCTGTGCCAGCATTTCGGTTTGCACGGCGCCAATGGCCAGGCAATTGACTTTGATATTGAAGTCCTGCAATTCTTCGGCCAGGCATTCCGTCAAGTTGGCCAAAGCTGCCTTGCTGGAACTGTAAGCCGATAGGCCGGGGAATTTGCTACTGCCCTGGAATCCGCCCATGCTGCTGATGTTGAGCACATGAGCGTTCCCACTCTGCTGCAGGTAGGGTAGCAGGGTTTTGGTTAGAAAGGCAACAGCGAAGACATTGATTTCAAAGACTTGGCGCCAATCTTCCAAACTCGTTTCGGAAAAGGGCTTATTGATCAAGTAACCGGCGTTGTTGATCAGCAGGTCTACGCCGCCGATCGTTGCTTCAATTTTTGCTCGTAGCGTTTTTTCGTCTATTTTAGACAGATCAGCCACGAGCAAGTGCACCTTCGATCCAGGAAAGGTCGCTTCGGTTTCTGCTTTCAGCTTTGCCAGCCGTTCCTCATTTCTTGCGATGGCCAGGATGTCCTGGTTTCCGTTCTTAGCCAACTCCTTAATGGTGGCGGCACCAATACCTCGGCTGGCTCCCGTCAGAATGATCTTCATCTTTTTTAATTGCCAAGTTAGGAATTCTGTCAACACTTCTGTATTTCATATTGTTTTTCATGGATAGCGCCCAAAAACAGCGAAGTTGCTGACAACTTCCAAATATTCTATTAATTTTGGTGCCGTTTCGCACCATTTGATACCACAGATGAACAAAAATATTTTATACCACTTTGGTCGATTCCTACAAATGCTCGGTTCAGCCCTGGCTCGCCCGGAAAAATTTTCCATGTACTACAAGGAGACGATGCGGCAGATGAACGACATTGGGATTGGTTCGCTGATCATCGTTTGTTTGATCGCCATATTCATTGGTGCGGTTACGGCAGTGCAGTTTTCTTACCAATTGACGGGGACCCTGGTGCCGAGGTGGTACATCGGCTACATCGTGCGCGATACGACCATCATCGAGTTGGCGCCCACGATTACCTGTCTGGTATTGGCCGGTAAAGTGGGGTCTAATATTGCCGCGGAAATTGGTGGTATGCGGCAGAAGGAGCACATCGATGCCATGGAAATTATGGGCGTGAATACCGCAGCGTATCTGGTGATGCCAAAATTGTTGGCGGCTCTTTTTGTTGTCCCGCTGTTGGTGGCGATTGCAGCGTTTGTAAGCGTTATGGGAGGTTATGTAGCCGTTGTATTGCCCGGTTCTCTTTCCAACGCAGAATACATTCAAGGCGTTCGTTCCTTTTTTGACGATTGGAACATCACACTCATGTTTGTAAAGGCCATCGTCTTTGCTTTTATTCTGACAACCGTCCCCGCCTATCAAGGCTACTATGTAAAAGGGGGAAGCATCGAACTGGGGCAAGCGAGTACCAATGCTGTGGTGTACAGTGATATCCTCATCCTGTTGTCTGATTATATGATAGCGGTTCTGTTGACCTAATCTAATTTGCATGATACGGATTCAAGACGTATTTAAATCTTTTGGCGAAAATGAAGTGATCAAGGGCATTTCCACCGAATTTCTCAAGGGAAAGACCAACCTGATCATCGGACGAAGCGGAGCGGGTAAGACAGTACTCCTAAAATTGTTGGTGGGGTTGATGAGACCTACTTCCGGGAAAATATGGTATGATGACATCGATTTTGGCAGTCTCAATCCAAAGGAACTGCGGGCCATTCGTATGAAAGTAGGTATGCTATTTCAAGGTTCCGCTTTATTCGACTCGATGTCGGTAGAAGAAAACATTCGCTTCCCGCTGGATATGTTTACCAATAATACCAAGAAAGAAAAATTGGACCGGGTCAATTATTGTCTGGAACGGGTCAGCCTCGAAGGAGTCAACGATCGATTTCCCTCCGAGATTAGTGGAGGAATGCAGAAACGAGTGGGGATTGCCCGGTCGATCGTATTGGAACCCGAATACTTGTTTTGCGACGAACCCAACTCCGGGCTGGATCCCAAAACGGCCATTCTCATCGATGAGTTGATCCAGAGCATTACCATCGAAAACAACATCACAACCGTTATCAATACCCACGATATGAACTCGGTGATGGAGATTGGAGAAAACGTTATTTTGCTACATGAAGGCAAGTTGGCGTGGCGCGGTAACCGGACGGAAGTGCTCGAAAGCCAAAACCAGGTATTACAGCAATTCATTTTTGCCTCTCCATTCTTACAACGTCTCAGAGCGGCGGCATTGGATAAAGGAACTTCTTGAAAAATATTTTATATTTGCGAAACTTATCGTACCGTACTATTTGTTGTATGATAGGGTTTGATATGCCCGAGTGCTGGAATTGGTAGACAGGCATGGTTGAGGGCCATGTGTCCTTATGGGCGTGAGGGTTCGAGTCCCTCCTCGGGCACCATTTGTTTGTAACCCATTGATTGTATCAAGATCAATGGGTTTTTATTTTTTGGTAGTCGATTGAGTAGTCATTTTTGAGTTCTTCTTTTCCCGTCTTGAGTAGGTTGAATTTCATATAGCTCAAATGATCACCTTACTCACCCGATAACTGTTTCATATCTTTTGTTGTTCGATTGTTTTCCCTGGTCCATCTCTCTCAAGTTAAAATGGCATTATAAGTCAAATGCATTCGGAAAACCTATGTCGGAAATTTTATCGGAATTTGTTTTCTCAAACCAGTATTTCGAATTGAAAAGGATTGAATAATGGGAGTTGTTGGGGAGTTCAGATAAAGGGCGGATATTATTGACTTCGAGAGGGCGAAATTTCAAAACTGAACCAACCCCAAAAGTCGCTAAAAATCCGTAGCTTTAACGGTAGTTAAGTATACTCCATTAGTTCATTAACTTAGGAAAAATAGATTGCCGGAGTTCTTTAGATCCGTTAAGAATGGCCTATCTCAAATTAATAATCATGTTCTTAAAAAGAACATTATACTCTTTCCTTACTATTTTTATTCTCTTTACCCAAATTATGTCTGCCCAGAACCAGAGACTGGCGGATAGCCTGAAAAACATCTATTTGGCAGATACAGTGAGTGGTGAGGCGAAGTTGGAATTGCTTAGGGGGGCTATCTTTCAACGAGCTCAATGATTTTGACGTGAAGCTGCAATTTGCTGAAGAATTGATAAGTTTGTCCCGGCAGAAGGGAAATCTTCGATATCAGCACAGTGGTTATTTTCAAAAAGGAAATGCACTACAATTAGTAGGCAATTTAGAAGAGGCCATAGATGCTTACTTCAAAAGTGCGGAGGTAGCAATTCAGGAAAATTCTTTTTCTCGCCAAGGAAACGCATATGGTGCTATCGCCGATATTTATTCCATTTCTAACAATAACAAGAATGCCATACATTATTATGATAAGGCAATTGCTCTCCTGCGGAATTCGAATGATACGATTGGCTTGGCCGCTTTCATATTAAATGCTGGTGAGCATTTCCTTTCGATAGAGGATAATGATTCTGCACTTTCTTACTTCATAGAGGCAGGAAATATCTTCGAAGAGCTAGGTTATACTATTGGGCAGGCATACAGCCTGGGCAATATCGGAGTGGTATATGCCCAAATTGGAAATAAAAGTAGTGCGGAAAAAAATATTAATAAGGCAATCACAATACTTGAAGAATATGGAGATTATTATCCGATCAGCGTTTATCTCGTTTCATTGTCTGATATCTATTTGGAAAAAGGAGATCAACTTACAGCTTTAAACTACTTAAAAAAGAGCTTGAGGCTTGCAGAGCAATACGGTTTGAAAGAACAGATTAGTGATTCCAGCTTTAAACTATCGGAATTCTATGAAAAGATGGGAAATTGGGAGGAGTCCTTGAAACTTTATAAGACTTATCTTGCCTACAGAGACAGTGTGAAAAACATCAAATCCATACAAGCTATTGCCGATCTACGTACTGAATATGAGGTTTCACAGAAACAAATTGAAGTGGACCTCCTGAAGCAGCAGAAAAAAAACCAGCAGATCATAGTTCTTTCCTCCCTTGTTGCGGTTGTACTTATCTGCCTGTTGTTCTTTTTTTCATATAAACGGAATAAACTAATTCAGCAAAATGCCCTAAAAGAGAAAGAACTGGCCCAGGAACGTTTGATAAACAAACGCCTGCAGCAGGTCGATAAACTCAAAGATCAATTTCTGGCCAATACCTCTCATGAACTTCGCACTCCCCTACAAGGTATCATCGGGTTGTCCGAAACGCTTTATGAGCAAGAAGAGCAACCAGAAAAGCAGGAGAATTTGGGAATGATTATCTCTTCCGGAAAACGCCTTAATAGCTTGGTGAATGATATTCTGGATTTTTCCAGACTGAAGAATTATGATATTGAACTGATCCGCAAACCTATCAACCTTCGGGTGCTGACGGACATCGTGCTGCGTAATAATGCTCCCCTGATCAAAGGCAAGGATCTTCAACTGCTTAATGAGATTCCCGAAGACCTGCCAGCAGCCCACGGAGACGAGAATCGTTTGCAACAAGTGTTATACAACCTCATAGGTAATGCTATCAAGTTTACGGAAAGCGGCTATGTAAAAGTGGAAGCAACAGCAGAATTGACAATTGACGATTTGGGATTGACGACCATGGAAGAAAAAATCGCCCGTCGTCAATCTGAAATGGTAATCTCCATCCAGGATACCGGTACGGGTATTCCCAAGAATAAACTTGAGGCCATTTTCCAGGAGTTTGAACAAGCCGACGGTTCCATTTCCCGGGAATTTACCGGAACGGGCTTGGGGTTGAGCATTAGCAAGCGGCTGGTGGAATTACATGGTGGACAGATGTGGGTAGAAAGCGTTGAAGGAAAAGGTTCTACTTTCTATTTTTCCCTGCCGGTGTCTACGAAAGAAGCCACCACTTTGCCTGCCCGGCAAGAGGCAAGAATGGCTGCTTCCCCGCTTGCAATGGAGCCTAGCCCTGCAATTACCACAGCGGTTTCTAGCATCGGCTCCGAAGACGTACACATCCTCGTCGTTGATGACGAACCCATCAACCAACAGGTATTGAAGAACTACCTCGCCGGTCGCAATTTTCAGCTCACGCAGGCGATGAATGGGCAAGAAGCTTTTCAGGCCATTGAAACAAACCCAGATTTTGACCTGGTCCTGCTGGATGTGATGATGCCCCATATGTCGGGTTATGAAGTGTGTGAGCGAATCCGGGAAATATATTTACCTTCCGAGTTGCCTATCATCATGATTACCGCCAAAAATCAGTTGCAGGATATTGTTCAGGGCTTGTCCATTGGGGCCAATGACTACCTTCCCAAACCCTTTCACAAGGAGGAGTTATTGGCCCGCATCAAGACACAAGTGGACCTACACAACATCTTTGATGTTACCGGACGCTTTGTACCCAACCAGTTTTTGCATTCACTCAACCGCGAACGAATTACGGAAGTGATGCTAGGTGATCACATTGAAAAGGAGGTTGCCGTACTGTTCACCGATATCCGGGATTATACCAGCCTGGCGGAAACCATGACACCAGAACAAAATTTCCGTTTCGTCAACGCCTTTCACGGACGGATGGGCCCCGTCATCCGACGGAACCAGGGCTTCATCAACCAATATCTAGGAGACGCCATCATGGCAATATTCCCGGCTGGGCCGGAAACGGCGCTTCAGGCGGCCATCGACATGCAGCAATGCCTACAGGAGTACAATGAAGTAAGAATCTCCGATGGTCGTAAATCTATCCGGATGGGCATCGGTCTGCACACTGGCCTCCTCATTATGGGTATAATCGGCGATCAAGATCGGCTGGATGCCGCTACCATTGCCGATACGGTCAATACTGCTTCACGTATCGAAAACCTGAACAAACACTACGGCACCTCAATTTTGCTTAGTGAAGACAGTTGGCGGCAAATCCAGCCAAAAGATCAGTTTCATTTTCGCTATCTCGGCAAAGTCCAGGTAAAAGGCAAAAAAGAACCCGTGGGCCTCTATGAATGTTTTGATGGAGATGATCCGGCAATCGCGAAACAAAAGGCCAATACCCAACTTGATTTTGTGAAAGGTTTGGAACTTTTCCTTCAACAGGATTTTGGAGGGGCTACGGAGATTTTTAGCCGAATTATAAAGATGGATAAAGAAGATCAGCCGGCCCATTTTTTCTTAGCCAGAGCAACTGACTACCTCAGTAAGGGCATACCAGAAAAGTGGACGGGTGTAGAGGTAATGAGCTATAAATAGTATCGTACGCCAAAATCCTCTGATATTTGAACCGAGTATGGTCTTTTCCGGTGTCGTCAAAAGCCTTGCAAACGTGATTGTTCAACGTGATAGTTTCTTTTTTGGTAAGGTTCTTCGAACTGACAAAATTGTTTTAAGATTAGCAAGAACCTGTCAATTCGTAGACTTGACAAGGATTCTGGAATAAGAATTATTAATTTTTGTGGTAGTAATATTAAGGGGTTTCACCCCTCGCGCGGTTCAATAAAAATGGACAGGGCCGTGTCCTCTTGGACTACTGGGGCTTGTGACAAGTTTTAGAAACCAAAAGCAATTTTCGAACAAGGACTTAATAGCCTAAATCTAGCATTTACTCAAAAGTCAGATTGGCATCAAAGAATGGCAACACACTATGCAACGCTCTTCCATCATCGGTCCAAACCTTGTCAAAATGCCTACCGACATACTCTTCTGCATAATGGTTAATTCCCAGGATTTCCAGTTCCAGGCTAAAGGCCTCGCAGCCTTGTACGACATAGCGATACTCCTCGTTTTTTCCCCAATCGAATTTTAAGGCTGTTAGCTTTTTTAGATTCTCCACGTAATCTTCCGCCATATGAAGGGGCATATTTGCTTTCCATTTTTTTATTGTCGGGTAATTGACGACCAGATTCTCCCCTTCATAGGTATAGGGCAAATCCGCATGGAAAGGAGGATTTTGAGGGTTGGGGGAAAAGGCCCTGCCAATGGCTACTGCTGCATTTGCATCAAAATCATCATAACCTTTAATCAATTCTTCTCTGGTTTTGATTTCCTGGGCACGTTTATAGCCAGTATAACTGGGTCCCCAGCCTTTCACCATTCCCATTACAGCAGGGGATATGCCATAGACACAAGAAAAGACATCGGGAAAAAGCATGCCGATTTTTATAGCGCCCAATCCACCCATGGAATGCCCAACGATACCTCTGCTTTCCCTATTGGGAATCGTTCGGAAATTTTCGTCAGCATACTTCACCAAGTCAATCGCCGTAAAATCAGCCCAATTACCTGTCAAAGAAGAATTGGTGTAAAAGCTTCCACGAAATAAGGTATGATGATCCGGCATCACGACAATCACGGGTTTGATCTTCCCTGTGGCAATAGCTTTATCGAGGATTTTGTCAAATTTATCCCCTACAATTTGCATACTGTCACTCCAGGTAAAGCCATGCAAATAATATAGAACAGGGTATCGGTCATTGCTATTATCATAACCGGGCGGAAGATAGACCGTTACTCGTCTGGTAGGGTCTTCTCCTCCTTCATTCTCCAAGGCGGCTGAATATAGGCGGTCTACAACAATTTTACCACTGGGATGCTGTGCTAGGATACCGTTAAATACCAGAATAAACGTGATCAGCAGATAAACGAATTTCATTTGAATGATTTTAGTTTTATATTGGCGCACTACTCGACCAACTGTTCTTTTTTCGATTTAGCTTCAGCCAGAATGTAGTACTTAATGTTTTGTATTTCCGCTTCCGACAGCCAATCTCCAGGGGTTTTATCCGCATTGATCAGGCGTTCCGTGGTTATTTTTCCGATTACTGGCTGAAGAGAGGCTTCGGAGTCCGATTCGTAGCGATGACACTGTAAAAGGAGGGCAATAAGGGCTAGGCAGAAAATGAGGTTATGAGTGTTCATGAAGTTTTATTTTGCCAATTCCGAACCAGCAACAGGCAGTTTTGGGAATTGGGGAAAGATTACTTTGGTTACTATTTGAATCGTTCTTCTGATAATCGAAAAAACCTCAAAGCATTTCTATAAAAAATATTCTTTTTCTGATCTGCTGAAAGAAATTCTGCCTCTTCAATTCCTTTGATTGCAATTTCTATAGCCTTCGGCCATGATACCTGATCCGTACCAAACATAATTCTCTTCTCAAAACCATACAGAATTAGCTTTCGAAGGTATTCATAATACAATGCTCTGGGCATTTGCCAACTAATCCAACTGATGTCAAGATATACATTGGGATACTGCCGTAAAATGGAAACAGTTTCTTCAAGATAGGGCCAGCCTCCGTGCATCATGTATATTCTGATACCTGGATATTTTTTGAGCACCGGTTCAATCAACAGGGGATTGCCATAACTTGACATAAATGTTGGTGTGGGCGCTCCCGGACCAGCTAAGTGAATGCCAACAGGAATATCCGTTTCCAATGATAATTTCCAAATTTTATCTAATTCCACAGCATTGGGAGAGATCCC
>JANQRV010000574.1 GCA_028284395.1 Saprospiraceae bacterium | reverse complement strand
TTCGAAGAAAATATCAACGTAAAGGTGATCAGGCATGCAGTCACCGCGCCCGATCAAAAATCGATCGTATTCAGCGCCCTTGGCTATCTTTGGAAGAAGAGCCTACCTGATGGCCGGCCGCAAAGGCTGACCGAGGACGACCACTTCGAATTTGAACCCAGTTTTTCGCCGGATGGTAACCGGCTGGTATATGTTTCTTGGAGCGATGTCGATAAAGGGGCTATCTGGCAACTGGATCTGGCAACTGGACAGAAGGAAAAGCTGACTCAGGAAAAGGGCATTTACAGAACTCCCGCCTATTCTGCGGATGGCCGCCTGATTGTTTTTCGGAAGGATGGCGGAAATGGACATCAAGGGTATACCTTTTGTCAAAAACCAGGCATCTATTACATCGAGTCCCAGGGTGGTGGGGAAGCAAATTTTGTCATACCTCGGGGGGAGTACCCGGTTTTTAGCGCGGATGGCAAAAAGATCTTTTTTCAGGAAGGAGGATATATTTTTGGTAGCATGACCAAGACCTTCAGCAGTGTGCCACTCAGTGGTAAGGAGGTCAAAAAACTGTTCTCCGGCAAGTACGCCCATCGATACATTATCAGTCCGGATAATAAGTGGGTGGCCTGGTCCGAACTTTTCAAAGTATACATCGCACCAATGCCTGCAGTAGGCCAGCCCATTGGCTTGACTGCTTCAACAAAAGCCATTGCCGTGGCTCCGGTTTCGCGAGATGCCGGGATCAACATACATTGGTCGACAGATAGTAAGAAGCTATTCTGGACATTAGGAGAAGAGTATTATTCAGATGAATTAACCGAACGTTTCAAGTTTCTGGAAGGAGCAGTCGATAGCATTCCTCCCCTCGATTCTGTGGGACTGAAAATAAATCTAGAGGTGCCGGCAGACAAACCTTCGGGAATGATCGCTCTTACCAATGCCCGCATCATTACAATGGAAGGGGATGAAGTGATCCAGAAGGGAAGTATTCTAATTGAAGACAACGTCATTAAAGCATTGGGCAACCGCATTAGAATTCCACGAGAGGCCAAAGTTATTGATTGCAGTGGTAAGACCATTATGCCAGGACTGATCGATGTCCATGGCCACGTTGGAGATTTTAGGTATGGCCTCAGCCCACAGCAGAATTGGTATTACTACGCGAACCTGGCCTATGGTGTTACGACAGCGCATGATCCGTCTTCCCATACGGAGATGATCTTTTCTCATTCCGAAATGATCAAGGCCGGGCATACGGTGGGGCCTAGATTGTTTTCTACCGGCACTATTCTCTACGGTGCAGACGGCAATTTCAAAACCAATATCAATAGCTTGGACGATGCACGGTCGGCGATTCGCAGAACGAAAGCCTACGGGGCATTTTCTGTCAAGAGTTATAATCAACCACGAAGGGATCAACGCCAGCAGGTAATCCAGGCTGCCCGCGAGTTGGGTATCTTGGTAATGCCGGAAGGTGGATCCTTCTTCTATCACAATATGAGCATGATTGCTGATGGTCATACGGGGATTGAACACAATATTCCGGTTGCTCCGCTTTATGACGATGTCATTCAATTCTGGTCGGCCACTAATACCCACAATACGCCAACACTGGTAGTAAATTATGCCAGTGTAAGCGGTGAATATTACTGGTACCAACATACCAATGTTTGGGAAAAAGAACGCTTGACGACCTTTACCCCCCGCTCGGTCATTGATAGCCGGGCCCGACACCGGGTGATGATACCAGAAGAAGAATACGTCAATGGCCATATACTTACCTCCAAATCTCTGAAAAAATTACAGGATGCCGGGGTTGACGTAAATCTAGGAGCACATGGACAACTACAGGGCCTGGGAGCACATTGGGAGTTGTGGATGTTGCAGCAGGGCGGAATGAGCAATCACCAGGCACTTAAGTGTGCCACAATCAACGGAGCCGATTACTTAGGAATGGCCCAAGAAATTGGTTCTCTGAAACCGGGAAAATTAGCAGATCTTCTGGTCCTTGACAAAAACCCCTTGGAAAATATTCAACATTCCGAGACCATCCAATATACCATGATCAACGGCCGGTTATTTGATGCGGCAACAATGAACGAGATAGGGAACTATGATGAAAAAAGGATGCCGTTTTATTTTGAGCAAGAAGGAAGTGGCGCCGGTTATCCCATCTTTTCGGAGACAGAAGGATGGATGCCGACCCAATGTGCCTGTCGTCGATGATCTGTTGATCCGCCGCTGAAGCGGCGGCCTCCTTTTAAAATTGCCCTCCAGTTCAGTCAAGACCTGCGTAAAACCACCTTTTTTTGACAAATAAATTGCTAAAAAAAATATATTATCTTGCATTTTTTGGGTTTACGAATTATCTTTGCAACTCATGAAATGAATATTACCTACGAGATAACTTTAAGGATAAATAGAGAGTTTCTTGTTATCTGCCTACCATAATTTTTGTTTACCATGTTATTAGTGATGACCCCTTCCTTGAATTGGGGTTGATGACAATGAACTAATGTCAATGTAGTCAAGCTCATCACTGAACGATCCCCCAAAGGTTTGAACTGGAATCCAGAAAGACTTAACGGACTTTCTATGGATGATATCGAATTAACTTTTGTATACGCACAGCATAGCAAAAAACCACACTGCGATGAATAGGCATTTAGGAATATTTTTATTTGTTGTTATTACAGCCGCTTTTAGTTGCACACCCGAGGTAATTGAAGTTGAAGAATCACTGGATACCCAATTGAAAAATGCGTTGAATGTGGTTTCGAAAACGGGTAATTATGACTACTTCATCATGCCCGAAGATGGAGACTATAGTTCAATTCCTCATCAAGAAGCAAGTAACCCCATCACCAGAGAGAAAGTTGAGTTGGGTAAAATGCTTTTCTATGAGACCGGTATCGGTATCCTGCCGGCCAAATCCATTGCTACCGGTACCTATTCATGTGCTACTTGTCATATACCCACTATGGCATTTACGCCCGGAGCCAAGCAGGGAATTGCAGATGGGGGATTCGGTTTTGCGGAAAATCGCCAAAAATGGCCTGGATATAGAGATGACGAACCAGATGCGCAGGGTGCAAGACCTCTGAGTGTCTTAAATGTTGCTTATGTAACGAATACTTTTTGGAACGGCCAGTTTGGAGCCAATGCCGTAAACATCGGCACGGATTCAAGATGGGACGAGGAGGAAGCACTGCATGTGAACTTTACCGGAATGGAGGGTTTGGAAGCCCAAAACATTGAAGGGCTGGACGTGCACCGCATGGAGATCAATGAAATGGTATTGGACAGCTTCGGATACCGGGAAATGTTCGATAAGGCATTTGGAATCTTTCCTGAAGAAAGTAGGTATTCTCACCGCATGGCAAGCTTTGCTTTGAGTGCATACTTACGGACCTTGTTTACCAGCGGAGCTCCTTTTCAGAAGTGGTTGCGCGGCGATGTGGATGCCATGACCGAACAGCAGAAGCGAGGTGCACTTGTATTTCTGGATAAGGCCAGGTGTACGAACTGTCATAAAGGACCTTCTTTCAACTCCATGGAGTTTCATGCCATAGGTGTGAAAGATCTGCATGAGACCGGTGCCATCAGAACCTCTCCGGAAGATAAGCGCAACCTGGGGCGCGGGGGCTTCACCGGTGAAGAAGAAGATTATTACAAGTTTAAAGTTCCTCAATTATACAACCTCAAAGACTATCGCTTTTTCTTTCACGGAAGTAGCAAGGAGACCATACGTGAGGTGATAGAATACAAGTTGAAAGCGGAGTCGGAGAATCCTGTAGTAAGTAATGATCGACTCTCTCCAAGTTTCAACGCTGTGCAATTGACAGACCTTGAAGTCGACGACTTGATTGAGTTTTTGGAAAATGGTCTCTACGATGCCACCATTCTTCGCCATGTTCCGGAAGAAGTACTTTCTGGAAATTGTTTCCCCAATAACGATCCGTTCTCCATTGAAGAACAGGGATGTAATTAAGGGGTAAGCAGTCTTATTCTCCGGGGCGTTGCCATGGTACTTTTCCTCCCTCCTGGAGGTGTTTCATCATTAGCGCATTTAATTCTTTGAATTTATCAGGTTCGGATGCCGACAGGTCTTCCCTTTCCTGCGGATCAACTTTAAGGTTGTACAGTTCTTGGGGGGCGAAAGGACTATTCTGCAAGAGTTTCCAGCCGTCTAATTGGACGGCTTGGATGGTGAGTCCACCGTAAGTTCTCCCTCCTTCTCTTCTGGTGAAAAAGAGGGGACGACCGGCATCACTCATTTCGTTCCCTCTGAGTAATGGTAGAAAACTCTTTCCTTCAATAGGATGCGTAACTTTGAGACCTGCTGCTTCAACCAGTGTTGGATAGAGATCCATAGAAAGTCCTTTGTAGTTAGTAACCGAACCAGCTTTGATAACATCTTTCCACACCATACAAGTCGGTACTTTCAATCCTCCTTCATAAACGCTTTGCTTGCCGTCCCGCAATGGTCCATTATTGGCCTCGTCCCTGAGTAGTCCTCCATTATCACTGGAAAATACGATGATCGTATTGTCGTATTGACCACTTTCTTTCAATGCCTGAATAACCTTGCCAATGCCTTCATCCAGGTGTTCTATAAAAGCCACTAACCTGGCTCGCTTTTCGGTTAATTCGGGTTCTCTGGCTTTCACTTTAGCCAACCAGTCATCAGGAGGTTGCACCGGGAAATGAGGCGCATTATAAGCGAGATACAAAAAGAATGGTTCATCGGATTTGGCTTGTTTCTTTACATAATCAACCGACCATTGCGTGAATAGGTCAGTGGCGTGGCCGGGCGGGTCAATAATTTCCCTGTTTTTTCTCATATAGTTGATACCATGTCTGCGTTTGGCCCAATAATCGTCCATCATATCTCCTAACCAACCGTAGAAAAAATCAAAACCTCTTTCGGTAGGTGTGTTGGGTGATTCAAGCCCGAGATGCCACTTCCCGATCAGCGCAGTGTGATAACCCGCAATATTTAGCATATCCGGAAGGAGCGATACCGCAGGATCCAGGTAACCCCAATTGTTATGGACATTTGTTCTTATGACACCCGGAACACCTACGTAATCCTGATAGCGACCGCTGAGCAGTGCCGCGCGAGTTGGGGAACAGACCGGACAGTTGGCGTAGAAGTTGTCAAAGCGCAAACCTTCGTTTGTGAGTGCATCGATGTTTGGCGTCCTGATATCCGAGGTCCCGTAGTAGGATACGTCGTGATATCCCTGGTCATCGGTCAGAATTAGTAATATGTTTGGTTTAACTGTTTCGGGAGTTGGCGCATCTTCTGCCTGATCGAAGGAAACCAGAAATAGGAATGAAAGAAAGAGAAAAGCGGTGGTAGTTCGTTTCATTATGCTGTTGGTTTGATTTGATTCCAGCTACAATCATCTGCAGAATATGCCACAACGGAAATGCTCGGGGGCATTTACCGCGCTAAAGATTTAGCCAATAATTTAACTTGATGACTAGCGCACGGTTTTTTGGGCCCCAGAATTCCACGGCATAATTATCAGAGTAGACAATGAACAGATCTGACATTGGTTGAAAGCGCCATTGGAATCGACTGTTGACGTTAAAATTATCTCTTTGGGTATTGTATTGTAAGAAAGTGGTCCAATAAATATTTTCTGAGAAATTGATTTCAATGCGGGGACTGATCAGAAAGAGATCTTCGTCGCCATAAATGTCGGGAAACTCGAGATTGCTCAGGGTAAAATTAATTCCAAAATTCCCCCAAGGCCGGGTTCGATAACGGGCTCCAATGGTATATTGGGTTAGGTCACCATTAAAAAAACCGCCGTATTGCAGCCCTCCTTCCAGTTGTAGTACTTTACGTTGGTCCGTTTTATATCGCAACTCAATGTAATTGAAATGATACTTACCAACTGGTAGAGGCTCGCCGTCGGTAAAGGAAAAAGGAAACAGCAACTGAAAGTCAGCATTGGTACCTTCAAGGGTAAAGGAGCTTGTATTGGTCCAGTTGATCGTATACTGGACAGAGAAATCATTTTTGATCAGATCGCCACTATTGGAAATATCTAGCACATCTCTAGCTCCCAGGACGTGGGAAATAACTTTGGGCCGGTTTTCGGGATAAATGGTATAACTAAAGCGCGTAAAGTTATGAAGAAAACCCACGTGGATCATGGTGTCCCGGGCGGCGTCGTAGTGATCGCCCGATGGGATCCATCCCAAATCTGCGTAGTAATTGTCTCCAATGCCAGCCAGATTACTGTAAAAACTGATATTCCTGGTGTCGTAACCAATTGCTAGATTGTAAAAGCCGTTTTTACCACTCAATCCTTCAGTAAATGACAAACCGTAGCCCGCCAATGCCTGCCATTTTCCGTCGAGAGAGCGGTAGCCAAATTCTCCCCCCACGGTACGATTATAATCGGAGCCCTGAAATTCGCCGTCCACCATGCCTTGTCTATTGTGGAAATAGCCTCGTACGGTAGATCGGCCAAGTACTCTTTGGTGCAGAGCGACAGAAGTATAGTTTTGAGCTGCAAACTCGTCCGTTTCCTTTGTATGCATATTCATTAACCCAATCCGAAGGTTTTTATTGAGGTTACCACTTAGTCTGGCGCCATATAGAATCGGAATGGAATTGCCGTCGGCATCCAGGCCGATGCGCCTCGAAAAGAAAGGTCTCATCGGTGGGATGCCGAAATTGGCAAAAATATCGCTGTTTTCGAGGAAAAACAGCCGCTGTTCGGGAAAGCGTACACTAAAAGTTGTCAGGTTAGTAACCTGAGCATCTACTTCAACTTGGGAAAAATCTGGGTTGACGGTGACATCGAGATTTAAGCTTGGAGTAATGGCAATTTTAGCATCGGCTCCCGCTTGAAAACTCAGATCATTGGGAGCCCCCTCTTCTTCGAAGTCCTTGAAATTTGAGCCCAGAATATAAGGAATAACAGAAAAGTTACTTTTGACGTCGGGCGGAGCTGCATCCCATCTTAAAGAACCGGTGTAGCCAAGATCGACGCCCCGAAACTGAACGGGAACGGGAGACCAAGTATGGTAACTATTTGTCTGAGGTTCACCCCGGATGAAATTGACTCCCCAGACCATCTTATTAGGTTCAAATCGAAGTGTTTTGAAGGGGATGGCAATTTCGACAATCCATTGGTCACCGTGAGATTTTACCACGCTGAACCACTTATTGTCCCACGCAGCACTGATGCCGGTTGGCGGCCGGCCAGGGCGCTGATCTCCACGCCGTCCCGTATTACCACTAATGAGCGATTCTGATTGAACATTAGCGGGATTTACAGCGAATGAAAAGGCATTGGTTCTTTCATTTACGGGATCGAATACTACCGAAAAAGCATCGCCTTGCCAGAAAGTAGGGTCATCTCTTTTAAGGGTTTGAATGACGTAATTGTTATCATCACGGCAAACAGCGGACACATATATGAAATTGTCATCATAGACCATTCTGACCTCGGTCTGATCTTCTTCTGGAACACGCTCTCCATCAGTCGGGAAACTCATCCAAAAATCGGTTGCTACATCCGCTACTTTCCAGGCTTCTTCACGCAGATTACCGTCCAGTTCTATCTTTTCCGTTGTCTTTTTGATCGCGATTTGATAGTCCTCCTGTAATCGCAGATTGCTGGCATTTTGAGAGATAACCAGGAGGGGTAGTAAGCTCATGAACAATAGAGTTGGGATGGATTGCCGGGCAAAGTTCATATGAGAGAGGGTTGGTACACTCAAGGAAACGTAAAACAAGCACTCCTCCTTGAAGTATAAATGTGCATTTTAAAAACACAAAATAGAGCCCAATTATGTAGCAATTTTGAAGTTGCTATTTAGGGTCCCAGCAATCCAAGGTATTCAGTTCGGGCCCACCTCCACGGTCTCCTGCTCCGCCAGTGATGAATACCTTACCATTAAAATAGATGGCCTGAGTGCCATGGCGTCCCCGTAACATTTTCGGTAAGCTGTGCCACTTTTGTTCCGATACGTCAAAAGCTTCAACTTCGCTATGGGCAGGAACTTGGGCGGTGCTTTCGCCTCCCAGGATTAACAACCTGTCCCCAATAGTAATGGCCGTATTTCCGGCTCGGAGGGTCGGTAGGTGCAATGATTCTGGCATGGTACTCCATTTTTGGGTGGCAAAATCGTAAACGTCGACTTCGGCAATGGTTTGATCCATGACGTGTCCGGTCATATGAGAGGAGTTTCTACCGCCAGCTGCATAAAGCTTACCGTTAATAATGGCTGCTTGAAAATGATCTCGGGTGTTGGGGGCATCGGGCAGTATCTTCCACTCGCCCGTTGCTGGATCGAATTCATCGAACCAGGTCGTATGACCAGTCCAATGTCCTTGTTCATTACCACAGAGCAGGTATATTTTGTCATTGTAAACCGCTACACCTGCCGCACCACGATGGCGTCCATCCGGCAATCGCCCACCAACTCTCCAACGATCTTGCTCAGGGTTATAAACGTAGAGAAAGGCGACTGGCTCTTCTTTCGGAAAAGGGCCGGTAAAAGCACCAATAACCCAAATTTCTTCCCCGTACTCGATGGCTTGAAAATGATGGATTTCCTGTGGCGTATTGGCGCCCTTGCTCCAGGTATTGGTTTTTGGATCGTAGATGTCGAGGGCTCGGTTGTTTCTACCGCCGATGGCGTAGAATTTTCCGCCCACTTCGATAAAGGCAGATTCGCTTCTTCGACGTGGGATGCGTACGGTCTTCATACGGCGCCAGTTACCATTATCATGTACTTGTTCGAATTTCTGCACTTTATAACTGAAAACACTGGTAATAAATATTTCTTCTTGTAGTCCGAGCGCAATTCCATGGGCTCCGATAAACTGCCCGGGCTGATGACCGGAGCCAGCATTATATTCTCCCAAAATATTCCCTTCCAAATCCAGTTTGAGGATCTTTTCGGCATCGCCTTCCGACATGTAAATATGGTTTTCGGCACTCATGGCCAGTCCCCAGGGGCGACCTACATTGGTCCATGCTTTGATAAATGCTCCTTCCGGAGAAAATATCTGGATCCTGGCATTATTTCGGTCTGCCACATAGACGCGGCCACGGAAATCCGTGACGATGTTGTGGGGATTGTCGAAGTCACCCGCATCTTTACCTTGTTTACCCCAGCTTTTGATGATTTTGCCGTGCCGATCCAACCTAACTACCCGGTGATTTCCATAACCATCCGCGACGTAAATATCGCCATTGCGACCAATGGCAAGATCGGCCGGTTTATAAAACAGGATCGATTGTCGCTCTTCGTTGATCAGACCACTTTTTCCTTTTTCACCCAGTGCCAGCAAGAGTTTTCCTTCCGGACTAAATTTTAGTACCATGTGTGTCTCCAGGTCTGTAGTCCATATGTTGTCCTGATTGTCGATACGCAAACCATGCGGCTCGATGAACAAACCGTGGCCCAATGACCGAATAAACTGTCCATCCGGATCAAACTCCATCAATTGATGGTGACCCGTATTAAAGACAAATACATGACCTTTCGAATTGACCGCTACTCCTCTCGGTTGGGCGATATTACCATCGATGGGAGTTTGGAAAAAATCCGGCACCAATTGAAGAGTTAATGCTTTGACATCGCTGCTTTGACCGCTAATAGCATAAGTGTTGAAGATGCAAAGAAAGAATAAGAGAATTTGTTTCATAGGAAAGATGTTGTTTAAGTTGGTTGATCATTGCTGACGCTAAAATTAACAGAAATTTTGCTTTCTTTTCAAGTTATCAGTAATAGCACCAATGTGAAAGACTTAGCAGATTTACCGACTATGGGAGTAGCGGATGGTAATCAAATGAAGGGTCTTCATGCATAGAGATGGAAAACCTAAAATACTGATTATAAATACTTTTTCCGGAAGCTTTCAACGCATTTATGGTCGTTTGAGGTTGTAAGGGTTTTGTCTGCATATTAAGTCCTATAAAAAGACAAGGTAAAATAAAAGCGTATATTCATTAGGACTAAAGCCATCCTGCAAAATGAAAGATCAATTTTTCCGAATCGTCAGCTTTGCCGCTGTCGTATTGATATTAACCAACTGTCAGTCGTCGATCAAAGACTCATCCGAGACGGATTCCAATAAAGAAAAGAAAACGCAGCCCGTTGACCTGGTAGCTCCATTGGTTGATGCAGCAAATTCCCGTTGGTTTTTCTTTAACTCCGCCACGAGACCTTTTGGTATGGTCAACCTTAGTCCCGATATGATCATTGACGGTGCCTGGAATTCCGGGTATCGCTACAATCAAGATACCATCCGTTGTTTTAGTCATATCCATGCCTGGCAACTTTCAGGAATTCCCGTCCTGCCAACTACCGGAGCATTTAGAGGTCATCTTGGTGCCAATTCCTATGGTTCCAGCTATAGTCATGAGGACGAAACAATAAAAGCGGGCTATCACCAGATTCGACTCAAGGATTACGACATCAATGCGGAGTTGACTGCTACTACCAGGGTCGGTTTTCATCGTTATACTTTTCCTGAGTCCGAACAAAGTCACATCCATGTCGATTTTTCTACCTTTTTAGGACCAAACGATACGGAAAAAGGATATGCGAAAAAAGTAAGCGACCGTGAGATCGAAGGATATGCTTTGATGGCGCCGACACGACGGCGCCCCAAATCTACCTACGTATTTTATACCATGCAGTTCGATCGGCCCTTTACCAGTTTCGGGGGTTGGCAGGATGGCCAATTAATTGATCATGCAGATATCATTGAAGGTGCAGAAACCGGGGCCTACGTGAGTTTTGCCACCGAGGCCAACGAGAAGCGCTTGATGAAAGTGGGCATTTCCTACGTAAGTGCAGAGCAGGCGAGGTTAAACCTGGAGACGGAATTGCCCCACTGGGATTTTGATCGAGCGGTAGATGATGCTCGCAACGATTGGAACCAGTGGCTCGGCAGGATCGAGATTGAAGGTGGTTCGGAGGAAGAACAGCGCCGTTTTTATACCGACCTTTGGCATGCTTTACAAGGGCGTCGGATTCTTAGCGATGTCGATGGTAAATACTGCGATATGACCGGCTCGGAAAGAAGAATTGGTCAAATTCCGCTGGACGAAAATAATAAACCCCGCTTCAACCACTACAACTCCGATAGCTTCTGGGGGGCGCAATGGACCCTGAACACTTTATGGCATCTGGTCTATCCGAAAGTGACCGAAGAGTTTATCAACTCGATGCTGCTAATGTATGAGGATGGAGGGTTGATCCCCCGTGGACCTTCCGGAGGTAATTATACCTATGTGATGACGGGGGCTTCTTCTACCCCTTTTATTGTGAGCGCCTACATGAAGGGAATCCGCAATTTTGACATCGAGAAAGCTTATCAGGGTTTGAAGAAGAATCACTCTTTGGATGGTATTATGGCGAAGGCAGGTTATGAACATGAGACTTCAACGGGTGGTGGCATGAAATTCTATTTGGAACGGGGGTACATTCCGCATCCCCTGGACCGACCTAAAAAGGGGTTTCATGAAGATGGTTCCGGCCAAACATTGGAGAACGCCTATCAGGACTGGACATTGGCACAAATGGCCAAATCATTGGGCAAGCAAGATGATTATGAAGCATTCATGCAAAGAGCCGGGAATTACAAGAACCTTTGGAATCCGGATAAAGGCTGGATGTGGGTAAGAAAGCTGGACGGAAGTTTCCAAGAAGATATGGACATTCTTACCTATGATAACGGTTGGGTCGAAGGAAATGCAGCACAATTCACTTGGTGGGTACCTCAGGATGTAAATGGCCTTATTCAGTTAATGGGGGGACGACAGATTTTTACAGAAAAACTTAATCGATCTTTTGAACTGACCAAAGATTATGACTTTGTAGCCGCTAAGAGCCATGATCAGGGAGAGACCAGAAAGAATCGACGGAAGTACATCAATTATGGCAATCAACCCTGTATGCAAACCGCTTTTTTATTCAATTATTCGGGAGCTCCCTGGTTGACTCAATATTGGAGCCGTCAAGTAATCGATAA
Source organism: Saprospiraceae bacterium (assembly GCA_028284395.1). Classification (GTDB taxonomy): domain Bacteria; phylum Bacteroidota; class Bacteroidia; order Chitinophagales; family Saprospiraceae; genus JANQRV01. The sequence goes on along the minus strand of JANQRV010000574.1, from coordinate 2,980 downwards.
GGTATACAGTGGTGTATCACCTGAATTTGGGTACAGTGGGGACGAAGATCAGGGATTGATGGGAGCACTGGCGGTATTGATGAAAATGGGACTTTTTTCCGTACACGGAGGAGCCAACGAGGAACCAATTTATGAGATTGCAAGTCCAATTTTTAAGAAGATAACAATCCAACTTGATCCGGCTTATTATTCCGGAGGAGCATTTGTCATCCAGGCCGAAAATGCTTCTTCCAAAAACATTTATGTCCAGTCGGCCACTTTGGATGATCAACCCCTGCCTCAAGCCTGGTTTTATCACAAAAACCTCGTAGATGGCGGTAAACTTCACCTGCAAATGGGGCCGGAACCCAATAAGGAATGGGCTAGTTCGGAACAGTTCGCACCTCCTTCCATGACGCCGGTTCAACCCATCAAATAAGTACAGGATGATGGAAAGACGAACATTCATTCGTACGGCGACGGCCGCAGTTTCGATGGCTTCTTTAATGCCCTTGAGTGGTTGTGGTTCGAAAGATTTGAAAGCAGAGCAAGGTCTGCTGTCCCGACTAATGAGACTTAATGACGGAACCATCGAAAATATTTTAGATCGACAGGAATTAAATACCCAACATCGCTGGTTTGGGGGAGTAAAAAATGCCTATGGCATTCACGCGCCGGGAGGCGCTGCCGGTTTGCTCCAAAATTTAACAGTTGCTTTTGTCTCTCCGCAGTCCAAATATCACGTCGATGACCGCTTAAGACTGGCCATGGAGCGAGCCATCGATTATTTGATTAAGGTTCAGCACGAAGATGGTACGATTGATTTGTTGTCAACCAATTTTCATTCTACGCCAGATACCGGATTTGTGGTCGAACCTGTTTGCCTTGCTTATACCATTGCTTCGCAGCGATCCCAGGAAAATATTCTGCGGCCAATTCTCGATAAAATGCAAACCTTTTTGCTGAATGCCGGCCGTGCTTTATCGATCGGGGGTATTCATACCCCGAATCATCGCTGGGTGGTGAGCATGGCTTTAAGCAGAATTCATCAATTGTTTCCGAATAAAACTTATTTGGCACGGATTGACCAGTGGTTGGCAGAAGGCATCGATATTGACCCGGACGGTCAATATACCGAGCAAAGCACTGCTGTTTATTCCCCGCTGACCGATCGGTGTTTGATCACCCTGGCCCGTTTGCTGGATCGCCCGGAGCTACTGGAGCCCGTCCGACAAAACTTGGAAATGACCATTTATTACATCCATCCGAATGGAGAGGTGGTAACGGAAGCTTCGGGACGACAGGATCAATTCCGGATTGCTTTTCCGGACCAGTATTATTATCCCTATCGATACCTTGCAATCAAGGACAACAATGGCCGTTTCAGTGCAATGGCCGCGAATATCGAAAAGACTTCTTTTTCGCGACTGAATCGCAATCTGCCTCTGCTACTAGAGGATCCGTTTCTGGAAAGACCTCTTCCGGCTCCAGTTGCTCTCCCGATGGATTACCGCAAAACCTTTATTCATTCTAACCTGATTCGAATACGCCGTGGAGAGACCGATGCAACAATATTAGGGGAAAACCATACTTTCTTCTCTTTTTTCAAAGGGGCGGCAGCACTACAAGCCATACAGTTGTCAATGGCTTTTTTTGGTAAGGGAGAATTCAAAACGGAACAGATTGAAGAAGTGGATGGCAAACTCATTCTCCGCTGGGAATTGACAAAAGGATATTATCAATTATTTCCCGAGGAGGATTTGCCTGATGACGGTGATTGGGAAAAAATGCCCAGAGACGAACGTCCGCTTAGTGAAGTCCAGACATTAAGAGCAGAGGTGACCATTTCCGAGCAGAATGGTGGATTTGAATTAGCCTTTGCTATAGCGGGAACGGACGACGTGCCGATTGCTATCGAACTGGCATTTCGACACGGTGGCGAGTTGTCAAATGTAAAACCGGCTCCCAGGGTAGCGTCTGCATTTTTGCTGGGCGAGGGCTTTGGCCAGTATGATTTTGCGGGAGATCAAATAAGATTTGGACCAGGTAGAGCCGATCACGGCTGGACACAACTGCGAGGTGGCTTGCCAAAGAAAAACGCAATGAGTGTTTATCTGACGGGCTACACGCCCTTTCACCATAAATTGCAAATCGCTTAAACCAAGATCGTAGATTCGTTAAGACAAACAGGGCACATGAGATTTTTCTTGTTTTTCGTCATTTCCTTGGCAGCGTGTTCTACACCTGAAAGGCCAGCTCTTGACCATCGTGCAGCAAAAGCACGCCAAAATGCTGTTCTCGCCAATGAAGGATTCATGCGTTGCCATCGATTTTTGATAGACTGGTTGAATCAAAGAGACTCCACTACCGGTTTGATTCCTCGAAATCTTAAGGATGGAAAGGATATCTGGAACGCAAAGGATGCGGCGGCAGATAATTATCCCTTTATGGTATTGACGGCTGCTCTTCTCGACCGACCGCTTTTTGACGGAAAAATGAGAGAGATGCTGGAAACAGAAACGCGATTAACTTCTAGGATCGGTCATTTGCCCGATACCTATTCCTTTTCGAAAGGAGGTTTTGTAACCAGTGTGGCCAATTTACCAGATATCATTTTTGGATCTTCCGAATACATCAAAGATGGCTTGTTGCCACTAACGGAGTGGTTAGGACCTTCTCCCTGGAGAGATCGTATGTTGTTGATATTAGATGATATTTGGGAAAATGCGTTCGTGGAAACCCCGTATGGGAAAATCCCCTCTACCAATACCGAAGTAAATGGCGAGATGCTGCAAACTTTGTCCCGTGTTTATTGGATGACCGGAGAGGAGAAATATCTGGATTGGGCTATCCGCTTGGGTGATTTCTACCTTTTGGGTGATCACCATCCTACAAATGATTTTAATGAACTAAGGCTTAGAGATCATGGTTGCGAAATCGTTTCAGGTTTGTCTGAATTGTACTTCACAATCGGTCATGCCCGAAAAGATCATTGGCAAAG
>JANQRV010000561.1 GCA_028284395.1 Saprospiraceae bacterium | reverse complement strand
AAACAGTTTTGAAGCGATGTACTCCCCCCAGTTCCTGGGTATCTTCTGCTGCACTCCTCAGTCGGGAATCGGCATTGCCATGGTGTAAGATTTGCAAGTTAAAAGCCTGTTCTGAAAATACTTCAACAGCAACAAAATTGTCGGTCAACTCAAAACAGAACGAAGCCAATTCACTTTTATCCAATTGATCTCCTACCTCTGCCGTTAATCTACCGATGTAGGAAAATGCCCAAATGCGAAAACGGCCGGTACCAAGATCCGCCACCTCTACGAAATTGGTTGGACTCACTTTCAAAATAACATTTTCCTCATCGGTTACAAGGTAGCCATACCTATTTACCAAAGGTCTTACTGCTACCCTGATTATTTCTGAAGTGCCAACTTCACTGGCGGGTTTTGAAAATTCGACTCCACCTCCTTTAATACTGATTTTAGCCCCTTTATAGCAAAATCGGGAGGATCGCTGCGATAATGCTTGATTACCGATTAGCAGTAGGAACGTCATCAGAAAAACGATGTGATAATTCTTTACATTCATAGGAATTGATTATTGTTCGAAGTAATGGAAATCGATCATCGAACAAATTAAAAAAGAGGGGATAGATAAAACTGAGATTCTCTGCGCTTAACGGAAAGTGAGATAGATGCAGGATATTAAGGGGGATGCTAAATTAAGAAAAATATTTCCAATTCTGCAATTCGATGATGTTGCCTTCCGGATCGGTAACATAGACAAAAGTGAGGAGACCTACTCCTTCAATGTGACGCGAGGATACGTTACCCAGTGCGGTTCCTCCTTTTTCCAGTACGCGTTGTTTTATCTGGTCAACATCATCTACCAGGAAGGCCAAATGGCCAATCCCCTTTCGGTTGGCAGCCGGAGAAGACTTCTCCAACATCGTTCGGTAACTGTAGATTTCCAAAGTGGGTCCTTCATCACCGTGACCCGGCAATCTCAAATGCAATCCTTCTAACTGGGCATCCGGCACCCCTGTACCTCGATCGAGCCACAAACCGGATTGCGAACGTTGTGGCGGTACTGGTTCACATTTGAATACTTCAATGTAGAATTCGGTCAATCGACGCCAGTCCTCACTAATGATATTGGTATGAACGTACTTCATTGATTCAGAATTCCCATCCGTATTTCAACCAATCCTCCTCGTGGTCGATATCGGATAATTCGGGTAGCAGATAATAATTTGCACCGATGGCATTGATGCGTCGAATGGTTTCGGGGTAAACGGTATCGGTACTCCATTGCATATCTTCGAAAAAACCTTCCGGTAACGAATGCATGCCCAGTAGGTAATACCCACCATCGGTTGCAGGGCCTACAACGAAATGGTGTTCATCTAATGCCAGGAAAGCCTCCGAGAGGATATCAGTGGTTAGGGAAGCACAATCGCTGCCGATGATGATGGCCTTGCGATGAAGATCAAGAACAGACCGAAAGGCATTGGCCATTCGATCGCCCAACCCGGTTCCTTCCTGAAGAAATTTTTCGAAATCTTGTTGTTCCCAGTCATCGGAACTTACGATGTAATCACTGTAAAACAGATATCTGGTAACAGGTAAAGGTAAGACCAACTTCCTAGTATGTTTCAACAATTCGAGATAAATACGGAGTGCTTTCTCATTGCCAACCGATTGGGCCAGCCTGGTCTTAACTTTACCTAGTACCGGATTTTTTACAAAAATGATCAGGGCATGTTCACTTACCTTCATGCCCGGCAAGTTAATTATTTATTTCTTGTCTTTACTTTTAAAGAGTTCTTCTTCATCTACCTTATTGATCCGATCACCACTATCCAATTCCCGGGAAATAGCTGAGTAGGGTGCCGCCACCACTTCTTCTCCATCTTCGAGACCAGTTAGTACTTGTATATAGGAATCGTCTTGAATTCCCGTCACTACTTCTACCATTTTGACGGTGTCAGCGCTGGACACAAAAACAACTTCAACAAAATCAGTCTTGGATTCGTCATCGTCCTCTTCCTTTTCACGATATTTCTTCTTGTCCTTGTCCTTATCACGAGTGGTAACCGATTGAATCGGCACGGTCAATACCCCGGGCAGATTTTCGGTTGTAATTTCTACTGATGCCGACATACCAGGCCGAAACGGGTGTGGATTGCCCGCAGAAATCAAATCCTGATAGGATGAAGGGTCGATGTTAATTCTCACTTCAAAATTAGTAACCTGATCACTAGTCAAAGAAGTCGTGGTTCCGGTATTGGAAGCGGAATTTGCAATCTGACTCACTTTTCCGGTAAAAACACGATTGATGTAGGCATCCACTTCAATTTCCACCTCATCACCGTAGGATACTCTCGGAATGTCATTTTCGCTCACATCCACCCGAACTTCCATAGCATTGAGGTTGGCTAGCCGCATCATCTCCGTTCCCTGCATTTGGATGGTCCCAACAACCCGCTCGCCCTTCTCCACATCCAACTTGGAAATGATGCCATTTGTGGGAGCATAGATGGTTGTTCGATTGAGACTCGTTTTCAGTTCTTTTAAAGTCGCTTCTGAACTTTTGACTGAAAACTCTGCTGCACGAGCACTCTCTTTTGCCGCATTAATGTTAGCGGTTGCGGAGCGAAGATTGGCTTGAAGAGCTTTCAAATTGGAAAGCGAAGTCTCAAAATCCGCCTGCGAAATAACTCCGTCCTTCTTGAGTTTCTCATTCCGCGTATGAATATCTCTGGCGTTTTCGAGTTGCGCCTCAATTTGCTCTTTGGCAGCAATGAAGTTCTCGATCTGCGATCTGGAATTGGCCAGTTGTGCTTTGGCATTGTTGACCGTTGCGGCTCCTCTTTCCACCTGAGATTGATAGGCATCCGGGTCGATCCGCGCCAACACCTGACCGGCCACGACCGAATCTCCTTCCTCCACGTACAACTCTACGATCTCTCCGGAAACGTCCGAACTGATTTTCACCTCGGTGACCGGAAAGACTTTGCCGCTGGCAGCAACTTTCTCTATGATATCGCGCAACTGTGCCTCTTCGACGACGACCTTTTCACCTTTGGGTTTGTTTTGATTACGAACTGCAACGGCCGTAACCAGAGCTACAATGACAAGCAATAAAACGACAATAAGCAAATTATTGCTTTTCTTTTTCTTTCTGGCCATTCTGATTTGATTTTGAGTTTAAATTTTTGTTGCTACTAATTCAATTTCAGAGGTTTACCCTGATAAAATTCAACCACTTTCACGTTAAATACAAATTGGTATTTTGCCCTGGTCAAGTCCACCTGCGCCAGGTCCATTCGGTTACGAGCACTACTGAATTCGAAAGAATTGATCGCACCAAGATCAAATCTTCTTTGTGCATTGTTGTATGCAGCAGTAGCGGCTTCGAGGCTCACTCGTGCAGCTTGGAGGGTTTCTTTAGCTGCATTTGCATCGGCAATGGCTCTCTGCACATTGGTCTTTAATGTTTGACGATCCTGTTGGTTGATGACTTCTTGATTGAGTGTTTGCAATCGGGCTCTTTCGATCGCCGTACGGTTTTGAAAGTTGTTGAAGATCGGAATGTTGACATTGACACTAACTGCTTGACCAAAGTTATCGTTCACTTGATCGAGGTAACTTCTCTTAGGTATTTCTCCATTGATCCTGGTATCAAAAAAGGCGATCGACCCCAGGTCACCATTGATCTCGACCGGTTCCGGATTGCCTCTTACAACGAGAATGTCGGCGGGATTGACCTTGGAAGGATCTAAAGCCACCGTTGAAGCATTGGAATTAACGGACCCCGAAAGAAAAACCCTGGGTAGTAATCCGGCTTTAGCAATATCCTCACTCAACAGAAAACTCTTCAACCGTAGATCATTGGCTTCAATATTGGGTTGTGTACCGAGTGCTGTCGCATAAACTTCATTTAGCAAATACGTTCCGGGGTCCACCAGTTCTCCGTCCAGAATTTCCGGTCTTTCAATGATCAGCCCCACATTTGGATCCAACTCCAATAATTGTTTTAGATTAAGATAGTTGATGTCTACCAAGTTTTGTGCTTCGATGATGCCTTGCCGGTCCAAAGCCATCTGAGCCAGGATATCGAGTCGGTCATTTTGTGGAAGCGACCCCGCCTGAATCAATTTGTCCGTTTGCTCCAGTTGTTCTTCGGAAAGATCAAGTCGATTTTGTGCATTTTGTAGTTGTTCTTCCGCTAGCAGGATGGCGAGGTAGGCATTAGCCACATTCAGGCCGATCACATTTGCGGACGCATCTGCATCCAGTTTTGCTGCTTGGATATCAATCTTGCTTCTCTTGATAGCATTATTGATTTCGTTGCCGCCATAGAGCTGCATAGAGGCATTCAATCCAATCGAGTTAAAACCGATGTTCTGTTGTTCGAAATTGTTGGTGGTAGGGTTAATCGTACGCCCGAACTGATAACCACCACCGATGCTTCCATTTAAATTAGGGAGTCGGTTCATTTGGTTTTGCTTCAGCGTCAGTTCCTGATTGCGAATGGTAAAAACAGCCTGCTTAATGGTCAGGCTATTCTGGATAGCATGGTTGACGCACTTCTCCAACGACCATTTTTCTTGGGCAACAGTCACCTGGATCGATGTCAACATCGTTAATATAAAAAAGCATACTTGTCGAAACATAATAATGAAGTTTAGATTAAAAGAGAATCTCCGATTTGATTTTGAGAATTCTCTTAACGGGTCATTCGGAAGTTCAGGGAAAAGTAGTTTTAAATAAATGTAACCATGCTTAATCTGGTGCAAGTGTAGAAAAGCTAGTCCAAACGACCGAAAATTTTATATTAATTTTAACAGATTATGGATGAAACGTTAAAAAAATCAGTTTTTCGGATTCAATTGGCAGCTTTAATCAATTTTATCACTTTCACATCAAATATCAGTATCGCATCGGGTGGAACCAAAGTGGCACCATTGCGATTTTTGAACCCTTCGGCACCATATCCAAGGTGAGAAGGTACGATGAATTGTGCTCGACCGCCCGGTTTTAACAGCTGAAGCCCTTCATTCCAACCGTCGATCATATTGCCCACATAAATTTCAAGAGGTCGGCCTCTTTGATAGGAAGAATCAAATTCCGTCCCGTCGATCAGGCTACCCTGGTAATGGACAGAGATTCGATCCCCCCAACGGATCAGTTCCCCGCTTCCTTCTTCCAATATGTCGTAAAACAACCCTGAGGCGGTTACTTCTGCCGGCACTTTATTCGCAATGGCATAATCAATGATTTGATTTTGTTCGATCTGATTCGTCCCTTCCGGTTGGTCATAGAAATAGGGCATTAACTTCACGAGTAAATCATCTTCGCTGATCTCCTCTCTTTGTGGTGGAATCAAATCTGTGCCGGCTTCAGGCTCCTTGGCAGGGTTACCACAAGATGAAGACAGAATTAGAACCATAGGCCACAATAACCACCAATTGCGAATCATAGCTGGCGAATTTGGTTGAGATGATGCTGCAGATGACCGATATAATCATTGATGAAATATCCCAAAGTTGCAGATTGATCTTCAGGTACAGTTTGCCAGCCTATTTGATGCAAGTTGTGCTTCTCACGCTCCATCGTCAGGATATGTTCCGGAATTTGTTCTATAGCGCGGGCCAGATGGAGATTGTAATGTGCCCAGAAATTGACCAGATCCCGCCATTTTCCGTCCTGATAATTCTGGACTTCCACCCATTCGGCCTGCCTGTAACCGGCAAATACTAAATCGTCTTTAAACTGGGCGCGAACAAAGCGCTGATGGTTGTTGGAAGCAGAATCGATTAAGTGGCCGAGGATTTCTCTTTGGGACCATTTACCGGGAGCGGGTCGGGCCGAAGTTTCATCTGATGGCAATGCCAATAATTCTGGAACGGCTTGATTAACAGCCTGTCTGAGATCGTTTGCCAGGTTTTGCATTTTTTCAAATTGTAATGTACGTTGAATGGCCCCTTTCGCCGCTTAAGCAATTGCAACAGGATTATGCCGAATACGTTAATATTCCTATATTTCCTGTCAAAACAAAATGTTATGCCAACTAAAGACCTGAAGGATTATTGGAAAACCAATATACGTTATCTCGTTATACTTCTAATAATCTGGTTTATTGTTTCTTATGGCTGTGGCATCCTCTTTGCCGAGCAGCTAAATTCCATCCAGATTGGCGGCTTTAAGTTGGGGTTCTGGTTTGCTCAACAAGGATCTATCTACGTTTTTGTCATTCTCATTTTTGTTTATGTCTCCTGGATGAATAAGCTCGACAAGGCTTATGACGTAGATGAAGAATAAACACCTGAAAATATAAAAAGTTAATTATGAGTGTTCAAGTCTGGACGGGAATTATAGTAACGATCACCTTTGCCCTCTACATTATTGTTGCCATTCGATCACGGGCCAGTTCGACCTCGGAATTTTATGTGGCCGGTTCTGGTGTACACCCTATTGTAAATGGAATGGCAACTGCAGCAGACTGGATGTCGGCGGCTTCCTTTATCTCCATGGCGGGTTTGATTTCCTTTATGGGTTTTCAGGGTGCGCAATATTTGATGGGCTGGACCGGAGGTTATGTCTTATTGGCGTTGCTGCTAGCACCATATCTGCGAAAATTCGGCAAGTTTACCGTACCGGACTTCATTGGCGAGCGATACTATTCCCAGACAGCAAGAATTGTAGCAGTAGTCTGCGCCTTATTCGTCTCCTTCACTTATGTTGTGGGTCAAATGAAGGGCGTTGGTGTAGCTTTCTCCCGATTTTTGGAAATACCCTTTAACTGGGGCTTATTCATTGGTGTAGGCATCGTTTTCTTCTATGCCGTTTTGGGCGGAATGAAAGGCATCACTTATACACAAGTGGCCCAGTACTGCGTATTGATCTTTGCCTACCTGGTGCCGGCTATTTTTATTTCGGTCTTGATGGTCGATCATCCAATCCCCCAGTTGGGGCTGGGGGGATCTTTGGAAGACGGTACGCCGTTATTAACCAAACTGGACCAATTGTCGACCGACCTGGGGTTTAAAGAGTATACAACTTCTCATAAAGGATTAACCGATCTCTTCTTCGTAACGGCAGCCCTAATGCTGGGTACGGCGGGATTACCTCATGTGATCGTCCGTTTTTTCACAGTCCCCAAAGTGGCCGACGCACGAAAGTCGGCAGGCTGGGCGTTGCTATTTATTGCTTTGTTGTATACGACCGCACCGGCCATCGCTGCTTTTGCTCGCACCAACCTGATCAATACCGTCAACAACAAAGAATATGCCTCTATGCCAACGTGGTTCGGCAACTGGGAGAAAACAGGATTGTTGAAATTTGAAGATAAAAATGGCGACGGCATTATTCAATATTACAATGAAGCCAATGCGGATTTTGTCGCAAGTGTCGCCGACCAAAGGGGCTGGAAAGGAAATGAATTAACGGTTGATCGTGACATCATGGTATTGGCCAACCCGGAGATTGCCAATCTGCCCGGTTGGGTAGTGGCACTCGTAGTAGCCGGTGGATTGGCTGCTGCCTTGTCTACAGCTGCCGGCCTGTTACTGGTCATTTCCACTTCAATATCGCACGACCTGCTGAAAAATTGGCTGCAACCGGATATCAGTGAAAAATCAGAGTTGCGTGCTGCCCGAATTGCCATTGCCGTTGCAGTCGTAGTGGCAGGTTATGCCGGCACCTTACAACTCGGCTTTGTAGCGCAAGTGGTTGCTTTTGCCTTTGGGTTGGCCGCTGCCTCATTTTTTCCAGCCATTGTCATGGGAATTTTTTCCAAGCGAATGAACATGCAAGGAGCAATCGCTGGCATGTTAGTTGGACTGATTTTTACCGCCAGTTACATCATCTACTTCAAATTTGGGGGAGGAACTGCCGACCAATACTGGTTGGGTATTTCTCCGGAAGGCATTGGGACGCTGGGGATGCTCCTCAATTTTGTTGTTTCGATTGTAGTATCCCGGGCGACACCTCCACCTCCGCAGACCGTACAGGAAATAG
>JANQRV010000550.1 GCA_028284395.1 Saprospiraceae bacterium | reverse complement strand
ATTTGATCTACTCTTTGATTGATTCGTTCGTAGAGTTGTGATCGTGGCCGGTTCATCCACAGATACGTAGATTTAAATCGAGGGGAGGGGAACTTTGCTTTACGAAAACTGGAAAATGGTTTTCCACTCGATCGACTGACTGCCAATGCTCGAAGCAGACGCCTTGGGTTGTTTTGGTCAACTTCCTGGAAGTACACTGGATCAGCCATTTTTACTGCCTCTTTTAAAGCTTCGAGTCCCTCGGTATGATACCAGTCGTTCAATGATTCGTTTAGGGCAGCCGGAACCTCCGGAAATTCGTCCAGCCCTTCGCAAATTGCTTGAATATAAAGGCCTGATCCTCCGCAAAGAATTACAAAGTCTCGATCTTCAAAAAGCCGTTCCAACAAATCTCCTGCTTCTTTTGCATATGCACCAACACTATAATCATGCTCAATGGAAAGGTGACTAACCAGATAGTGTTTGGCTTTTTCCAGTTCTTCCGGATTTGGTTTAGCTGTACCAATGTTCATTTCCTGGAAGAACTGCCGACTGTCAGCAGAGACAATGACCGTATCAAAATGCTTCGCCAACTGAATGGCAAAGCTGGTTTTACCACTTGCTGTCGGTCCACCTACGACCAGGAGATGTTTTTGATTTGGCATGAAGCTAAATTAGAAAAAGTGTTTGAAAATTGACTTTTATTCATTAGAATTGACCCTAATTACTTCATGCTAACACGATTATGCTGTATCCTATTGTGAGGCCTTTGGCAACTTTGGCATTCCGGGTATTTTTCCGAAAGATCTACATCACTAATGCTGAAAGCTTGCCGAAAGGAAAGCCAACATTATTGATCGCCAATCACCCAACAACCTTTACGGAGCCTTGCATTCTGGCCTGTTTCTTGGACCGGCCACTTTATTTCTTGGTACGCGGTGATTTTTTTGCTCACCCGATCTTTTCTGCATTGCTCCGAGATTTGCATATGATCCCGATCTTTCGAATGAAAGACGGAGGTTATAAGGGACTCCGTAATAACTTTACAACCTTTGACGCTTGCTACGAGTGGTTGAAAGAAAATAAGACCGTAATGATCATGGGTGAGGGGAGTGCTTATTACGAAAAGCGATTGAGGCCGTTGCGCAAAGGACCCGCTCGGATTGCCATGCGAACCTTGGAACGAGACCCGGAAATGGAATTGTACATCGTGCCCGTCGGTGTCAATTATACCGACTCGAATCGATTTGGTTCGGAGGCAATGATCCGATTTGACGAGCCCTTTTTGGCCAGTGAAATTTTTGGCTTGGAACAGATGACAAAGGGTAAGTCTGTGAATCGGTTCACTCAGCGTATCCGGGAAAAATTGATGAACAATATCGTAATCATTGACCGGGAAGAAGACGAATGGCTGACGGAGCGTTTGCTGGAAGTTCAAAGGAATGAATTTGAATTTAGAACGAAAAATAAAGTTGAAAAAGAAGATGACCTGCTGGAGTTAGAGCAACGCGTAGCAAACTGGATTAACAACATGGTTGAAACCGATCGTTCAGTTCTGAAGACCAGACTCAAGGAATACTTTCGCGCCCTTTCCCAACATGGCATAACAGATCAGGATTTGTCTAAATCGGTGGTTAAGCCTTCACCCCTCGGGATGATCATTGGATTTTTGCCATTCGCTGCGGGCTACTTGCTGAACTTTCTTCCGCTTAAGGGCATGCACTACATAGTCCATAACAAGGTAATATTTAATGAGTTTTTTGGTTCGGTCAGGATCGCTTCCTCCTTGGGTTTTTTCCTGATCTATTATCTATTGCTAATGCTTTTTTTCTTTGTCGGAGCTGGTTTCAAGGGTTTGTTGATTTTTTCATTATTTCCGCTTCTGGGGTATTTCGCGCTAAGGTATTGGTCCCTTTGGGAGCATTGGAAGGCTCGTCAAAACTTCCGCAGGATGCCGACCGACGTATTGCTTGAATTGAAAGAGGAAAGAGCAGCTTTGTTGGCGAAAATTCGTGGCGCCTGAATGCATCAAAGGTTTTCTTCAGCTATGGCCAAGCTTTCGACTAAAGTAATTAATTCTGAAGCCATCGCATCAAAATACTTTCTATCCTTGTAAATCTGAGTCAGAAGGAGGCCTCCTTCCATCATGCCGATAAACTTCATCGCAAAAGTATCAGCGTTGACCTTGGGCTTGATTTCTTTCCTTCGTTTTCCCTTTTCCACCAGTCTCGCTACACTTGACCTCCAACGGTCGATGGAGTATTTGACGTGCTCCCGAATTGCCGGATACTGATCCGCTACTTCAGTTGAGGCATTTAAGATAGGACAACCAAACTCAAAAGGTTCTTGTAACAAATGTTCTTTGTAAAAATATACAACGGCTTTCAATTTGTCGAGACTCTTATCGATGACTTTGGTCCGAGATCGCAATGCCTCTATGATGAGATTAACGTTGTAATGAAATGAAGCAATGGCCACCTCTTCTTTGCTTTTGAAGTGGCCATATAAAGCTCCTTTAGATAGGCCGGCATCCTTCAGGATGTCATCCATTGAAGTGCCGGCATACCCTTTTTTGTTGAATAGACGAGCGGCCTTCATGGTGATGTGTAACTTGGTTCGTTCTGATTTTTTCATGTACTTAAAAAAAATATGCAGTAAACTGAAGTATGTTAGGTGGGTCACCCCATCTGCTTTATATGATGATCGGTATGTAAGGCTGCAAAAAACAGGTGTTCTCTAGCGGTAAGCATTCCCAATGCGGGATGTGGAATACCACAAAGATCTAGATCTCTTTCTTCCCAGTTTTTGACTCGTTCCTTGAACTTGTTCAGAACAAGATTCCAGCTTTGCTTTATTTTTTCGATCGTGTCTTCTGGAGTTAACGCCGGAACATAACGTGAGGGAGCTTTGACGGGGGCATTGAACGCTTTTCGAAAAAGGGTAGTCATTTCATCGAAGCTGCGAGAAGCCTCTTGAGGAGCGCCAAACCGGTCGATCCAAACCTGTTTGTCCCCTTTGAATATGGAGGCTACGGATGCATTTGTCAAGATCAGGTGTTGAACGATCTCGGCATCAGACCATTTTTCACCCTTCGGAAGAAAGAATTTCAAAGGTTCGGTCTGGTCGATGATTTGATTGAGTTTCTCAAAGCGGATTGCTAATCCAGTAATAATTTGATCTTTGTTCAGCATGGTTTTTATTACAAAAATAAACCAATTGGTCTATTTTTGTAATAATCCTATTAGTTTAATTACCTTTCAAAAAATCATGGTCTGAAAGTATTGTTAGTATCCAATTGATAAACAGATTTTTGTACTCGCTTATGAAATTTGAATTACTCCTATTACCGAGTAATTCAATCTATCTACAGATCTTGTTGCTCTTAAGACGCTACATGTAAGCCTCGAAAATGTTAATAATAAACCATTTAGTTTACAATGGACTCAAGCAAGAAACGTATATTTTTGTCTACGGGAAGTAATGAACCGGGAAAGCGCAGGAGTCTGGAAATTGCGCGTTTTCTATTGCAGCAAGAAGTCGGTGAACTAAGAGAGGCCTCGCGGATTTACGAGACTGCACCCTGGGGGAAGTTCGATCAGCCGGCATTCTTAAACCAGGTATTGGAAATGGAAACACATCTGAACCCCGATGAATTATTGGCTTCCATTCTGGCAATTGAAACGCGGATGGGGAGAGTCAGATTGGAGAAGTGGGGGAGGAGACTCATTGATATCGACATTTTATTTTATGCTGATGATCAGATCAACCTGGAGCATCTGCAAATTCCCCACCCGGGGATTCCAGACCGGAGATTTGTACTGATCCCGCTTGCTGAAATTGCTCCAGATTTGGTCCACCCGCAATCGCAGAAAACCATTCGTCAGTTATTGTTAGAAACGGCCGATGATTTGGAAGTGATGGTTTATGTTTAAGCAGGTGATCAAACGAGATCGTCGAATTTTATCTAAGCTTCTTTTGTTGCCAGCCGGACGAGTAGGATAGCTAAATGGTTCAAGAAGCCTGTTTGTCCTGTGAATTTCCAGTTTTTTGGTGTGGGTTTAGACTTAAGAAATATTGTTGATACATTTATTTTTCAAACGACTTTAGTGGCCATAAGCAGGCCAATCGATTTCAACTTTAAGTAAGTACTTTAATTTTGTAATGCCAACACCACCATTTCCATATCGCTTTATTGCTGTAGAAGGGAATATCGGAGCCGGAAAAACAACCTTATGCCGCCAGATAGCTAGGGATTTTGGAAGTAGGCTCGTCCTTGAGCAGTTTACCGATAATCCTTTTCTGCCGCCCTTCTATCAGAATCCGGAGCGATATGCCTTTCCGGTTGAATTATTTTTTATGACTGAGCGTCATAAGCAATTACAAGAAGAGTTGTCGCATCCTTCGTTGTTCGAAAATGGAATGATCGCTGATTATTTCTTTATGAAAACGCTCCTGTTCGCAAGAAATAATTTACAGGATGATGAGTTTCGACTATTTCAACGGCTATTCGAAACCTTAAACAGCTCTTTTCGAAAGCCAGATCTTTTACTTTATTTACACCGGCCAATCCCCGTATTGCAATCATACATTGTTAAGAGGGGCAGGGAGATGGAGGGTACCATCTCTCCAGAATATCTTGGTCAGTTGCAAGAAACCTATTTCGAGTACTTTAAAACGGCCGTAGATCTACCGATTGTGGTTATGGAGTTAGGAGCAATAGATTTTGAGAACAACAAAGATAATTATCGGTTCATCGTAGATTGTCTCAACCGTAAGTATGCCTCCGGGGTTACTTATGTAAGCATGATCAAGAAGATTGGAGACGGCTAGGAATACAAGAAAAAACATCATTATGAAAATAAATCTTCCGGAAACGGGACAGGAAAGAGTGGTTATTGTCGGTGGAGGGTTCGCAGGACTTACACTGGCCCGCAAGCTAGCCAAATCCAATTTTCAAGTGGTAATGATCGACAAGAACAATTACCATCAGTTTCAACCGCTTTTTTATCAGGTTGCAATGGCTGGGCTTGAACCTAGCTCCATCGTTTTCCCCCTGCGGAAGCTTTTTCAAAAGAAGAAAAATGTATTCATTCGGATCTGTGAGCTGGAACGGGTTAATCCAGAGGCGAAGCAGATCGAAACTTCCTTTGGGGTCGTAAACTACGATTATCTTGTATTGGCGATGGGGGTAGATACCAACTTCTTTGGCAATGAAGAATTAGCGGAGAAGACCCTACCAATGAAATCAGTTTCAGAAGCTCTCTATCTGCGTAATAGGATCCTAACCGACTACGAGATTGCTTTGACGATTCCCGATTATGAAGCCCGGCAAAGTTACATCGATATCGTCATTGTCGGCGGTGGGCCTACTGGTGTGGAAGTAGCTGGGGCTCTGGCAGAAATGAAACACTACGTGATCCCTAAGGATTACTTGGAACTCAACCAGCGAGAGATTGACATTTACCTGATTCAGGGTGGTTCCAGATTGCTTCCAGGGATGTCGGAGTCAGCAGGTGCCAATGCCTTGAAGTTTTTAGAAAAACTGAATGTAAAGGTAAAATTGAATACGAGAGTAGTTGCCTTTGATGGAGAAAAGGTAACGATGAAAGATGGTTCATCTATCCCGACCAAGAAAGTGATCTGGGCTGCCGGAATTAAAGCCAATCCCGTTGCAGGGCTTTCTGAAGAGTGCCGGGTGTGGGGCAACCGCTTGAAAGTAAATAGATACAATCAAATTGATGGCTTAGAGCAGGTCTTTGCAATTGGTGACATTGCCTACATGGAAGAGGAGTCCTTTCCGCAAGGTCATCCGCAGGTTGCTCAGGTTGCTATGCAACAAGCCAAACACTTAGCCAAGAATCTAAAGAATAGAAGCATTGGTCGTCCAATGAAACCATTTCATTATAAAGACCTCGGGTCAATGGCTACGATTGGCAGAAATAAAGCTGTCTGTGATCTACCCCGGATTAAGTTCAAAGGTTTTCCAGCTTGGCTGGTATGGCTCTTTGTCCATTTATTTCAGATTCTTGGGGTTAAGAATCGCCTTTTTATATTCATTAACTGGCTGTGGAATTATATCACCTACGATCAATACCTGAGATTAATCATCCGGCCGGATGAACGACATCGGTCTGCGGAAGTAAAGCCGAGTACGACTGAATAATTCATAAAGTTTTTTGCTCCTGGTGTGACATTGTCATTTTTTTTGCTACTAATAAGAGCAGAAAGAATTCCATTTATGAATAGACCCTTAAAACGAAGATTTGTCAAAATGATCCAGGAGCACCAGGGGTTGATCAACGGCCTATGTGCTGTTTACAGTCGTCGCGGAGAACACCGGGATTTACGGCAGGAAGTCCTTTTGCAACTCTGGAAAGCGTACGGCAACTTCCGGCATGAGAGTAAGGAGAGCACTTGGATCTATCGGGTGAGCCTTAATACCATTTTGGCTATTCGTCGCAAGGCAAACCGGCAAATAGATTGGCAACCGATGCATGAAGAGCCCTTCAATGAGATGGAAATTGCCCCCTATAGCGATGACCATCTCCAATTATTATATCAGGCCATTGATCAATTGGCGGATCTTGATAAAGCCATTACTATTTTATACTTAGAAGGCTATCCTCACAAGGAAATTGCATCATTGTTGGAATTAACCGCAACCAATGTCAGTACCAGATTTAACCGCATCAAAATGCGATTGAAAAAAATACTTAATAGTAAGATGTATGGACTTAAATGACTTGAGAACTTCCTGGAATCAATATAAGGTACTGAAAGGACTTGAAGGGATACCGAAGACGGAGATAGAAGCGATCATGAATGAGCCTAATACAAGCTTTTCAACCTTACGCCGCATTAGCATTCTCAAATACACTTTTATTCATTCCTTCTTGATTTTCTTTTGTCAAAGCTGCTGAATAGGGTGATGGATTAAATCATTTTGTGCATCCTTCACTATTGTACCAAACAAAGAGAGGAACTGCTCACTGATTTTTAATGAACACTTCCTCTCACTACTTCAAAATGTTAGTTGAATCGGTGCCGATTATTTACTCGCTACTAACATTACCTTTAGATCAAATTCGTCGTAAATGGTCTTGTCTCCTAAGTTGTCAAAGAAACTTCCAGAACCATAGCGAACATCGAAATCTGAACGATCAATAGTAATTTGTTCAGCTTCTGCCACAACGCTTCCATCATCTTTCATGGTTACTTTGGCAAAGAATTTAATGTCTTCCGTAGATTCCTTGATGGTCAAATTTCCTTTGATGGTAAAGTCTCCGGGAGTACCTCTTGGGACCACCTTTGTAATCTCGAATTTGGCGGTTGGATATTTTTCAACACCAAAGAAATCAGGTGATTTTAAATGTCCTGCTAGTTTGTCAGCCATACCTCCTTGAAGATCAGTGACCGCCAAAGAAGCCATATCAATCTCAAAGCTGCCACCAGATAATTTGTCATCCGCAAAAATCAAAGAGCCAGCTTTAACCTGGATCGTTCCGTGGTGCTTACCAGTTACTTTGTATCCTTTCCATTCAACTTTACTCAGTTCAGTGTTTACTGCGTATTCAGCTACTTCTATCGGGGTTGTGAAAGCAAATCCCGCGAGCGCAAATACAACGGCCAGACCTAGAAGTTTAAATGACTT
>JANQRV010000503.1 GCA_028284395.1 Saprospiraceae bacterium | reverse complement strand
ATCGTCGGTTCGATGATGTGAGTTTTCTTTTTGCACCCATAGGACACCGGTCACGCATGACCGGTGTTCGAAAAATGAAAAAAGAGGGAATTGATTTTCTCGTGCGCAGGCAGCCTCGTGTTCTCCGATAGGTTCCATTAACATCTGTCCCACACTCATCCGAGGATTCAGTGAAGCAAACGGGTTTTGAAAAACAATTTGTAAGTCTTTGCGATAGGGCCGGAATGCCCTTTCACTTAATTCCAACAATTCTACTCCCCGATAGCTGACACGACCACGGGCAGCTCTTTCCAACCCCAATATACTTCGCCCGAGAGTGGTTTTCCCACAACCGGACTCGCCGACCAATCCAACCGTCTCTCCCGGGTAGATTTTCAAACTTACTCCGTTCACGGCCTTTACCCACTCCTTCGGACGCCCCCAAAAGTCCTTCTTTGCAACAAACCAAGTATTGATGTCCTTGACCTCCAATAAGGGAGGCTTCTCTTTCAAACGCGTCAGGCGGTCGTCGATTTCTTCCTGGGTCCAGCTATCGAAAAGCGCGGTTGATGGGGTACCATCTTCAATCATAAAATCATCGAGGACCGGTAATCTTTTCAATTTTTTTCCGACGGGAGGACGGCATGCCAACAAAGCCTTGGTATACGGATGCGCCGGATCGGTCATGATTTGACTCAATGTTCCGTATTCTACGATCTTACCGCGATACATAACAGCAGCTACATCAGCTACTTCATTGATAACGCCCAGATCGTGGGAAATGAAAATAATACTGGTATGAAAGCTAGACTTCAAGTCATTCACCAATTGCAAAATAGACTTTTGGATGGTGACGTCAAGAGCAGTGGTCGGTTCGTCGGCAATCAACAATTGCGGTTCTCCGGCCATCGCCATGGCAATCATGATCCGCTGGAGTTGTCCGCCGGACAATTGATGTGGATAAGAGTGGTAAATTCGGTCGGGATCCGGGAGTTGAACCTTCTCCAGCCACTCCATCACCAGAGATTTCTTAGCTTCTCCGGGGGCCTTCGTCCGCTGCAATACTTCCAGGAGCTGATCACCACATTTCATAACGGGATTTAATGAAGACATGGGATCCTGAAAGATCATCGCAATTTTCTGTCCCCGAACCCCCTCCATCTTTTTCGACGACAATTGCATGAGATCCATTTGTTCCTCTTCGAGGCCATTCCACAGGATTTGCCCGGATTTTAAAGAGAGTTGTTCTTCTTGCAGCAACTGCATAATAGACAGTCCGGTAACGGACTTTCCGGATCCGGATTCCCCCAAGATGCCCAAGGTTTGTCCTTCTTCCAGTACGAAGGAAACCTGGTCTGCGGCTTTGACCAACCGATCTTGCGAACCGAAGTGAATGGAGAGGTTGTTAACCTTCAGTAGCACCTTTCCCATCTAGCGTAAGAATTTCTAGCTGATTGCCATTAAAATGAAATTGCAGATCCGGAAAATTATAGATCCAATCGATAAACACTTCCCCCAATAATTCCTTGCGCCAGGAGGAGGACAGTTTCCCGGCAATCTTCAGGTGATCCGAAGTTAGTGCTTTCAACCACGATTTGGGAAACACCAATTCAGCTGCAATGCCGGAGGTCCAGGCCTTGTGTTTAACGATGAGGTAGAGCAGATCTAAGATCAACTCTTTTTTGGGATCATCTTGTTTTGAAAGGGGGATTCGATCCAATATTTTCTGCTCATCCGGCTTCACTTTCTCCGAGAACATCCGTTGAAAGTCGGGCCAGTAATTTTCGACGATCTTACGCGGAATCCTGCGGTTATTGGTCAGTGCATCTTTACCTGAACCAATGCCACGGGTGATGTGCCCAAGGTACTTTTTGGGAAGCACCATTTCTTTTGAGTAATTCTTTTGTTGAGCCTTCTCCGCCCGCCACATGATCAGGCGAAGTAGAAAGAGACGTTCCCGCGGGTAAAGAGATTTCATCAAATCATTGTTGATGACTTCTTTATGCGGATCTTGATAGAAATAAGTGTCCTCTTCTTGCAGGGCAAACTCCTGTTCTGCCCAGCCGTATCGATTTAAATCATTCAGTTTGTCGGTGAGCGAACGATACAGCTTCTGCAGCGGTACCACATCATTGATGGCATACCGGAGCTGTTTTGGAGAAAAGGGACGCGATTCCCAATTGGCAATGGTATACCCTTTGTCAACACTGCGGTCCATCTCCCGTTCGACGAGGCGTTTGAAAGAGATCGGATACTTGTAACCAACGAATCCTGCAGCAACCTGGGTGTCAAAGACATTTTTGGGAAGGATGCCAAAAGAATTGTAAAGCAATCGGTAGTCATTTTCGCCGGCGTGCGCAATCTTCAGGATCGATCGATTTTCGATCAGGTCCAAAAAGGGGCCTAAGTCTTGGATTCTAAAGGGGTCGATCAAGGAAAAACCAAATTCGCTCGCCACCTGGATCAAGCAGAGTCGGGTATTGAATCGGCGTTCACCTACAAATTCGGTATCGAAACACATCCAGGAAATCTGCTGGTGACGATCGGCGAAACGCTCCAGGTCTCTTTGGGTTTCTATCAGTTCGTAATTATGTACTGCCACTAAAAAATACTGGTTTTAAAGTTCTATTAACGAACCTTTATCAATATGAATTCGTCTCATTAGAACGTTTTGCAAATATCGCATTTGGATATTAATCAATAAATCAATCGCGATTTGTATTTTGTTCATTCAAAATAACACCTCGCGTATCACAAAACCGACTAGGGATGAAATTGCTCAAACGTCTTAGTATTATTGTATTATCCTTTTTACTCATAATTGCTATTGGAGTTGCCATTCTGCCTCTTTTCTTCAAAGATAAGATCACTGCCGTAGCCAAGAGGGAGATCAACAACGCTATCAATGCAAAAGCTGATTTTGCGGATGTCAGCTTATCCTTTATAAAAAACTTTCCTAATCTGAGACTTGGGTTGAAAGACTTTACGTTGGAGGGCATAGATGAATTTGAGGGCATTTCACTCGCCAAAGTCTCCTCGTTCGATCTCGTCCTGGACCTTTTCTCCATTATGTCGGGTCAGGACGCAATTCAATTAAAGTCGATCCATCTTGAAAAGCCGGATCTACAAATAATTGTCTTGAAGGATGGAACGGCGAATTACAACATTGCTAAATCCTCCGATCAAGAATCGGCTTCCACAACATCGGGTAGTGCTGACTTTAATATTGCCCTCAACCGATACAGCATAAAGGACGCCTCCTTGATTTACCATGATAAAAGTACAAATACTTTTGTAAATATTGAGGACCTGGATCACGAAGGTAGCGGGCGATTCACTTTGTCTAACTACGACCTCGACACCAAATCGGACCTCAATGGCTTTACTGTGCGGCAGGGAGGCATTACTTATCTGGATGAGGCACAAGCACATTTGGATGCCGTACTCAATATTGATCAGAGCACGAATACGTATACTCTAAAAGACAATGCGCTGAAGATCAATGACCTGATCATTAACACGGATGGCTACGTCCAATTGCTGCCGGAAGACCAGATCGAAATGAAATTAAAAGTGAATACGCCGCAGAACAATTTCAAGAACCTTCTTTCCATGGTACCGAATGCCTACATCGAGGGATATGAGGCGGTCAAAGCTACCGGCCAATTTATGTTACAAGCTCTCGTGAACGGTACGTACGATGCTGCAAACAATAAGTATCCTACTTTCCAAATTGGCTTACAGGTGGAAAATGGCAACGTTCAATACCCCGATCTGCCGTTGGGGGTCTCCGACATCCATACCGATATTTTTGTCAACAGCCCCAGCAGTAGTTTGAATAATATGTTGATCGATGCCCAAACTCTCCGTTTAAAAGTCGGCAACAATCCCATCGCCGGCCGTTTCAAACTGACCCATATTTTAACGGATCCAAATGCAGAAGGGCAAATCAAAGGGGTATTGAATCTGGCCGACCTTGCACGGGCCTACCCTATTGAAGGGATGAAAGAAATGTCGGGCATCATAGACGCCGACGTAGATTTCCTAACCAGTATGTCGGCCATCGAAAAAGAGCAATACGATGCCGTAATAATGCAAGGTGCCATAAAGGGGAAAGACATCGTTTATCACTCCGAGGAATACCCCAAAATCAGTGTAAAGGAAGTAGAGTCGCGCTTTACACCAGAAAGTCTGGTGATTGGGAATTTCTCCTCTCAACTCGGTAAAAGCGACCTGACCGCTTCTGGAAACATCGACAATTTCCTCGCTTACTTTGCCCCGGACAAGACCATGAAAGGCAGCTTGAAGGTCCGTTCCTCTCTCTTTGATGCGAATGAGTGGTACCAACCCTCCCAAGCTTACGAAAGCGCAGCAATAGCGGCTGAGATCTCCGAAGAGCACGAAACGATCCCAACCAAGATCTTCGACCGCTTTGATTTTACCATCGATGCAGAATTGGACAACATCCTATTTGAAACCTACGAAATCAAAGATAATGTAGTGCGAGGTCAGATCACCCCCAACAGTTTGAAGGTGGATTATTTAAGTGGGAAAATCAAGGATACCGACTACTCTGCCGCCGGTGTCATTAATGATGTGTTCGACTATTTATTTGAAGACGGAGTACTGACCGGGGCGGTCACCGTCAACTCTAGCTATGTCAACCTGAATCAATTCATGGTCAGTACCGGAGCATCCGAGGAAGCTGCTAGTGGTAGCGGTTCCGAATATACCATCGATGCCATTCTGGTCCCACCGGATATCAATGTGTCCATGGACGCCAATGTCGGGCGCGTACTATACGATAAAATTGAGTTGTCCAATATTTCCGGTAACATGCTGGTCGAAAACCGTACGGTCGTTTTAAATGATGTGAAAGCCAATGGTCTGGGGGGAGATATTCGGATGAGCGGGACATACGATACCAAAGATCGAAACCAACCAAGCTTCAATATCAAATACGATATGCAGCAGCTCGATTTCCAGAAATCGTTCAACGCTCTCAATACCTTTCAAACCATTGCGCCCGTAGCCAGGTTCATCAATGGCACTTTTAGTTCCAGTTTGATTATGGACGGCGTCATCGGCAAGGACCTGATGCCCGATTTCGCCAGCCTGAATGCCAAAGGTTTTCTGGAAACCATCAACGGCATTGTAGATGGCTTTAAACCGCTACAGGTGATCGGCAATTCCTTGGATATCCAGGAGTTGAAAAACAAGGTGGTAATAGCCAAGACCAAGAATTGGGTAGAAATCAAGGATGGCAGCATAGAATTGAAAGAGTTTGACTACAATGTAGAAGACATTGCGATGAAAATCAGCGGAAAACACAGCATCAGCCAGGAAATAGATTATATGGTTAAAGCCAGTGTCCCGAGATCTAAGCTCGGCAATGGGGCCGTCGGCAATGCAGCTGCTCAAGGCATTGGTTTGTTGCAAGAACAGGCGCAGAAGCTCGGCGTATCCATCAACAATGCCGAGATCATCAACCTGGGTATTCAGTTAACGGGGAGCATCACGGATCCAAAAATAAAAGTCAACTTTTTGGGAGCCGATGGAGAAACCACGATTGCCCAAGCCGCCAAAGACGAACTTAAAAAGCAGGTAGACGAGCGGGTAGCAGAACAAAAAGAAGTATTGAATGCAAAGAAAGAAGAAGTCAAAGACTCCGTAAAAGCCGTTGCGGATCAAAAGGTAGAAGCAGCCAAAGAAGAAGCCAAACAAAAGGCCAAAGACATCTTGAAGGACAAGGTGGGAACGCCGCTTGGCACCGCCATCGATTCGACAGTACTGGGTGGTGCCATCGACACTGCAACGGCTAGCAAAGTAGACGACATAAAAAAAGAGCTCGAAAAGTTTAATCCCTTCAAAAAGAAGAAGAAAAAGAATTGAACTGGCCGTTCAAATCAAATCGGCTTCTTATATTGTGGGTTAACGAAAACCTGAACACGAGCTATGAAGAATCTGCCGCTACATTGGAAAATCATCATCGGACTCTTTCTCGGTATCATTTATTCCTTCATCTCCAGCTATCTTGGATGGAATAAATTCACCATCGATTGGATTGATCCCTTTGGGACTATTTTTATCCGCTTGTTGAAATTCATTGCAGTTCCTTTGGTTCTCTTCTCCATCATCAGTGGCGTAGCAGCGTTGCCCGACCCTTCTCAGTTGGGGCGTATGGGGGCTAAGACACTTATAGCCTATCTCATCACCACGATTGCGGCGGTGGGGATCGGCCTTCTGATTGTGAACACTTTCCAGCCCGGCAATTACATTGCAGAAGAACAACGCATTAAAAATAGGATCAAATACGAAATCTGGACACAGCAGACCGAAGGCGTAGAGATTCTGGACGGACAAAATTTCTCCCAGGATCCAAAGTATCAAAGTCTGGTCGGCGATGCTTCGGAAGCTCTGAGCGAAGAAGCGCAGAATCAAAAAGTCAGTGAACTACGGGAAGGTGCCCAAGAAATGAAAGGCGCCGGTCCGTTGCAATTCTTTGTAGATTTTGTTCCGGACAACATTTTCCTGGCATTGACCGACGGCCAAAAAATGCTGCAGGTCATCTTTTTTGCCATCTTTTTTGGATTGGTCCTGGTGCTCATTCCCAAGGAATCCGCAAAACCAGTTGTCAGTCTGGTCAACGGGATCAATGATGTTTTTCTCAAGATGGTAGAAATCGTGATGAATGCCGCGCCATTTTTTGTCTTTGCTCTCATGGCGGGAATCATCGCTAAGATGGCGGATTCTCCGGCCGAAGTGCTCGAAATATTCAAAGGCTTACTGAGCTATTCCGTCGTCTTAACATTTGGTCTTGCCCTGATGATCTTTGTGTTTTATCCGGCCTTCATCATGTTGATCGTGCGTAAACTTTCTTATACAGAATTCTTCAAACGCATTAGCCCGGCCCAGTTTCTGGCATTCTCAACCAGTTCCAGTGCCGCGACCCTGCCAGTCACCATGGAATGTGTCCGGGATAATCTGGGTGTATCCAAGAACATCACCAACTTCGTACTTCCGATCGGCGCCACCGTAAACATGGACGGTACCAGTTTGTACCAAGCGGTGGCCGTTGTATTCATGGCACAGATGCACATGGTAGATCTAACCATTTCCCAGCAAATGACCATAGTGCTCACTGCTACACTGGCATCTATTGGTTCTGCCGCAGTACCCAGCGCAGGATTGGTGATGATGATTGTCGTCCTGCAATCAGTTGGCCTGAATCCAGCCTGGATCGCCATCATATTTCCCGTCGACCGGATCTTGGATATGATGCGCACGGTAGTCAATGTTACGGGCGACGCTACCGTTTCGACCATCATTGCCAAATCGGAAGGAGAGTTGAACTTAGATCTTTATGACAAGGGCGTTTCGGTAGTTAGGTAGGCATCCCCTTTAACATGATGAGGTTTCTTATTGGAAAAATCGTTTTTTTTCTTGGGGTTCTTGTTTGCGGTCCGATTGCTTCTGTAGGTCAGGGAGGAGCGGGTTCCAATTTTGTGGTATCCAGTTTGGCCGAGAATAAAGGTTTGAATTCCTGGGATATTTCTGCCCTCTATCAGGATCGGAACGGCTACATTTGGGTGGGTAACAAACCTGGTATCAGTCGTTTTGACGGTTATGAATTCCAGAACTTCACGGAGGCCGACGGTGTTTTTATCGGTCAAATTCACGCCATCACGGAAGTGGCCGACGGAACTTTATGGATCGGTGGCGAAAATGGCCTTTTCTTCTTCGAGAATGGCGCCTTCCATGCCGTACCCCTTCACAAGGAACTTCTGAGGGTACTGCACTACGATCAGAACCAGCTTCTCTGGATCGGCGGATTTGGGTTCATTCCCTTCCGGCTCAACAACTCGGAGCTGAATGCTTTAAAATCTGGCCGTACTCCGAGGGCGGAGCCCATCGTCAGTCAGGAAGAATGGGTGGAAAAAGTGGTGCAATTTCGAGTGTGGACCATTGATACCGACCGAGATGGCACAGCTTGGCTGGGCGTAGCTAATCGGCGCATTTCATTTGACGGAAAAAATTTGGAAGTACATTGGGCGGACAATCGCGTTTTCCAAAAACACGTTGCTGTTGCAGCCTTCCATCGAGATAGCATCTTCTGGGGTACTGAGGAAACGGGCACCGCGCTACAGAGAGGAGCTGAATTTTATCCGGTGACCGAATCGATCTCCTACATTTTTACGGTGACTGACTCCGCTTGTTATTTTCTCACGCAGGAAAAACTGCTGAAGTTAAAAGACGGGCAAATGACGACGCTCCATACTTTCGATGCTTACCGTCACTTGTATTTTCAGAATATGATCCTTGATCGGGAGGGCAATTTCTGGATTGGAGCCGTTGGCAACCTCATCAAGCTGACCCCCAGCCGATTTCGATCTTGGTCCAATAGCGACAGCCCGTTGCTGAATGCCAACTTCAGCATAGCCCAGGCGCGGGATGGTCAAATCCTGATCGGCAGTAATCAGGCCAGAATTATCAGTCTGAAAAATGATCGACTTTCCCAATTTGCTCAATTACCGGTTTCGGCATATTCCGTCACTCAGGCCATCTATCCGCAGGAAAATGGGTGGAATTGGTATGCGACCAGCTTGGGGGGAATCGTGCTGGAGCGAAATGGACAGTATGAAAGATACGGAACCGAAGAGGGCTTGGCCGACAATGGTCAAGCCCTCTTCTTCAAGGGAAAGGACGGCCAGTTCTATTGTGGTGGAGACGGGGGACTCTCCTTGATTCTCATCGATGAAAATGGGCAAATCTCCTTTCAAAACTTCTTGGCTAAACAACCGGGAAGGGAATTCATATTTCCCGTTTTCAACGCTGCAGTGGAAGGCCCCGACGGTACTATTTGGGCCACCAGCGATAAGGGGCTCTATCGCCTCAAAGACCGCCAATTAAAGAAATGGACCCTTCCCGCCACCGTATCTCCATCTCCGATACTTACCGGCATCGAAATCGACGATGACGGACGAGTCTGGATGGGGTCTCAGGGGGAAGGACTGTGGCAATGCCATTTCAACGAACATTTTGAAATCGAAATCCAAGAACAATGGAGGTCCGAAGATGGACTGTTATCGGATGTCATCCTAGACCTGCATATCGATCGACTCAATCGAATTTGGGTGGTTAGTCAAGATGGGATATGCCGGATTTCTCCGGCCGTTTCGAAATCCGATGATGCCATTCAATGCTTTGATGAGCGCGACGGCTGGTTGACCGCTCCCACTGCTCGCTGTCAACTGCTGGAAGACAAGGACCATCTACTTTGGGCGCTGAGTACGACCGGCATCAATGTTTTTCCGGTCTACCAAACATCAAAAAACGAAATCCGGCCACAGACTTTTATCAACAAAGTGGAGTTGTTCGACGGGAAAGAAGATATTTATGAATACGCGAAAAACTCCACCAATCCACAATTATTGCCTCAGCAACTAACTTTACCGCACAACAAAAATTTTCTGCGTTTCCACTTTACAACCACGAGCCATACCATACCTGGAAAAAATAAGTTTCGTTATCAATTGGTGGGCCTGGACCGGGATTGGAACGAAGCAGGTGCCACGAGAAGCATTCCTTATTCCGGGCTTCGTCCCGGCACTTATACCTTTAAAGTACTCGCGGCAAATAACCGTGGCACTTGGGGAGAAGAGCCGGCCATTTTTCAATTCCAGATCGTGCCGCCGATTTGGGCAACGCTATGGGCAAGATTACTCTACATCCTATTTTTTGTTGCGGTAATTGTCGGCGTGTACCGTTTCCAAATCGGTCGAAAGTTGGCGCTGGCCGAGAGTCGTCGTTTGAAAGAGGTCAATGAGTTGAAGAACAGTCTATACACCAATATCACCCACGAATTTCGAACACCGTTAACGGTCATTCTCGGCATGACGGACGCCCTTCAAACCAACGCAAAGGAAAAACAATGGGACGGCATGGAAAAATCGCTGGAGATGATTCGTCGGAATAGTCACAATCTATTGGCGCTTATCAACCGGATGCTGTCTTTGTCAAAACTGGAAACCAGTCAAGCACAATTTAATTTTGTCCATGCGGACATCGCGGAATATCTACGCTACCTATGGGAGTCTTTTTCATCACTGGGCCAGCAGAAAAAGATCCAAATGAAAGTCATTCTACCCCACGACCCCATCTACATGGATTTCGACCCACAGGCGATTCAGCAAATCTTTTCCAATTTGCTGTCGAATGCCCTGAAATTCACACCGGAAGGTGGTCGGGTCGTCGTTCAGATCGATCAAAAGAAAGTGGCCTCAAATCGCTTATTGGTTTTGAAGGTTACGGATACAGGAAAGGGAATCGAAGAAGAAGAACTCCCCCATATATTCGATCGTTTTTATCAAGCAGATCCTTCTGTTTCCAGGAATTACGAGGGAACCGGAATCGGTTTGGCATTAACCAAAGAATTAATTGATCAATTGAGAGGGGTCATTTTTGTGAGGAGCACTCCAAAAAAAGGCAGTGAATTTGAGGTCAGGATTCCCATTCAAATGAACCACGAACCCCAAGCTGCAAACCTGGCTCAAATCAAGCAACAACAGGCTGGCCAAGCTTCCCTCTCATCCGGTGGCACCCCAAACAACTCCAACCTTCCGCTACTACTGATCATCGAAGACAACATAGATGTTGTCCATTATTTAAGACTCGTACTTAGCAAACATTATCAATGTCTACATGCTAAAAACGGAAAGACGGGATTAGAAATGGCGTTTGAACAGATTCCCGATATCATCATATCCGATGTAATGATGCCGGAGCTTGATGGTTTTGAGTTATGCCACTTACTTAAAAGTGATGACAGGACGGACCATATCCCGATTGTAATGCTTACGGCAAGAACGGATCAAGAAGCCCGGTTGACCGGTCTGGCCACAGGCGCCGATGCATATTTGGCCAAACCGTTTGAAAAGGAAGAACTGATCATCCGTTTGGAAAAACTGATGGAGTTGCGACATCGGCTTCAGCAAAAATATGCGCTGCACCAGATTGCACCGGAGGGGCCGGGAGAATCCTTTTTACTAAAACTTAAAAACATCATGTTAGAGCGCTTAAACGAAGAAACGTTCTCTCCCGACAATCTGGCCGAAGCGCTCCATCTTAGTCGCTCCCAGGTACATCGCAAAATCAAGGCCTTAACCGGACAATCCACCTCGATCTACATGCGATCAATTAGGATGGATAGAGCCAAAGAATTATTGAGATCCAGTTCCCTAACGGTCTCTGAAATTGCCTATCAGGTCGGGTTTAAATCTCCGGTGTATTTCTCTCAAATATTTAAGCAGACTTACGGCAAAAGTCCGTCGGAAAGTCGGGCAATGGATGAAAAACGCAAAAACTAGCCCAGATCCAACTGAATTTTGGTCTTCATTTCACGAAGAATGTTTATAACTTGTCCGGACGTATTCCGTATAACCGACATAAATCAAAACACATGGATGAGGTATTGCAGTCCACTACCCTGCTAGGGGTTGGGTCCCGGGTCAAACACCCTGCATTTGGAAATGGGGTCGTAATCAAGATCAACAAGATTGCCTATGACGTTTGTTTTTTCACCTACGGCATCAAACCGGTCGGCAAAGATTATGATCAGTGGGAGGTCGTCGAGGCGATCCCGGCCGAAAATGCCATCGACTTCAGTTCCGTAGAAAAATCCCTGATAAAGGTACTTCAACATTTCTCCGACATCACTGAGGTCATTTCCCTGGGCGACAAATGGGAAGGCGGCACGATGATTTTAAAACCCGGGGACGACTCTTTGAAGGGGAAAGAGATTCCAATTGACACTTTCTTTCACAAGATCGTAATGGTCCGGGACCGGCTTCGCGTAATGGAACAACGAATCAATAGCAGCAAACAATTGAGTAGTGAAGAAAAAGTCAACCTCCAACAATATATCACAAGAATTTACGGTAGTTTGACAACTTTTAACGTACTTTTCAAGTATAAAGAGGATTACTTTGTTGGGGAAAAATCAAAGTGATTCGTACCTACCTAGCTTTAACTTGAAAATACTATGAGTAATACTTTCCGTTGGATCACCGGAGTTTTCTTGATCATTGGTTGCACCGGATGTTTTAAGTTTCAGAATCCATATACCGGGATTGCACCTGGTCCTTGGCGAGCTGTATTGGAATTGGAACCGAAATTTGTGACGCCCAATCCCAAAGGGAAGCCTTTGCCGGAAAAGATGAACCTCCAGTTTGAAGAGGTCAGCGCCGGAGAGCTCCCCTTCGTTTTTGAAGTCATCTACGATTCGGATACAGAATTCCACATTGCCATCAAAAATGCGACGGAGGAAATTGTAACCGGACCGGTCAAGATCGGAAGAGACATCGTTACCGGCCGCGATACCATATTGATCGACTTCCCCGTATTTGATAGCCAAATCAAGGGATTCTACGAAGAAAACATCATCGAGGGAAAATGGATTGTTAATAATCGGACCCGGGAAGGCAATCTTCCCTACGAGATCCCCTTTCTAGCCAAACAAGGACAAGACCACCGATTCACCACTTTGCGCAAGCCCCCCATTGCGGACATCAGCGGACGATGGGAGAGCAATTTCGAAATCGAAACGGACGCCCCCTATAAAGCGGTTGGAGAATTCGTACAAGAAGGCAATTATCTATCCGGTACATTCATGACCGAAACCGGTGATTACCGCTTTCTCGAGGGCACGGTGCAAGACGACAAAGTCTATCTCTCTTGCTTTGATGGGTCTCATGCATTCCTATTCGAAGCCAAGATCAAGGAAGACGGATCGATGATTGGTTCTTTTCGCAGTGGCATCCACTACCAAACACTTTGGGAAGCCAAACGAAATGAGGAGTTTACTTTGACCGACCCCAACCAGCTTACCTTTTTGAAAGAAGGCTACGACCGGTTTGAATTTACAGCGCTGAATACTTCCGGCGATTCGGTCTCCTCGAACGATGCCCAATTTCAAGGCAAAGCCAAGATCATTCAATTAATGGGAACCTGGTGTCCGAATTGCCGGGACGAAACCGATTTCCTTACAGACTATCTGGCCAACAATGAGGTACCCGGCCTCGAAGTAATCGCATTGGCCTTTGAAAAACACAAGGAACAGGAGAAAGCATTAAGCGCCATTCGACGATTTAAGAAATACCTCGGCATTAATTATCCCGTTTTATGGGCCGGCAACAACAATAAATCGGCAGCCAGTAGTGTTTTGCCAATGTTGAATCAGGTAACTTCTTTTCCCACCATGATCTTCATCGACAAAAATGATCAGGTGCAGAAAATCCACACCGGTTTCAACGGACCGGCGACCAGCGAATACCAGCGCTTCAGGAGTGATTTTGATGATACGGTAAAAAGCCTGATAGCCGAGTAAATAGGAATTCCCGGCATTCCGGATAGTAGCAGGAATTTTGGTTAAATACCGAAGGCTGAGTTAAATAAGAAGTTTATTAATAAATAATGCTGATATATCCCATAAGCTGTATATTTTAGCGATAAGTAAAAAATCAACCTGGACCACATGAATTTTAACAGCATCGTCCTCGCCTACTGTCTGGACAACAGCAACAAGGTAGATGAAATTCAAGGACAACTTTCCGCAGCCCAAATGACATTCAGCCACATCTATGGCAATGACAATCTCGAAGAAGCTACTTTAGCCGAACGTCTCGCCGATACAACAG
This sequence comes from Saprospiraceae bacterium, assembly GCA_028284395.1. Taxonomy (GTDB): domain Bacteria; phylum Bacteroidota; class Bacteroidia; order Chitinophagales; family Saprospiraceae; genus JANQRV01. The sequence continues at coordinate 12,634 of JANQRV010000503.1, read as the reverse complement.
ACCCCGTTCTGTTGATCATCAGCGACAACTTTTTAAAGTCAGCACAATGCATGGGTCTAGGTATTGAATTATTACAGAAAAAAAGCAATCAAATCTTACCGGTTGTAATCGATGGCATTGAAAAGGATGATCAAACGGGCGAAATGAAAACCGTTGAGACCAATTTTGATCGGGTCAGCGATATCATAAAATACATCAACTATTGGCAAGATCAGTACTTGGATCTGCGCCGCAAAAAAAGGCAAATTGAGAACCTGGATGAGAAATTGTACAATGCTCGTCTCAAAAGGCTACGAGACATTTCCAGTGAGGTAGGTGAATTCTTGCGTTTGCTGCGCAGCATGAATCATTTAACAGAAGAAGCATTCAAAGCAAATGGGTTTGAGCAATTTTTTCGATTCATCGATGATTCCGATGCCTGGAAACGCTTCAAATCCAATCAAAGCATCGATACACAAACGCCAACACCATCGATGGTGGAAGAAACGGTGAGCGATCCCATCAAGAATGACACGGAGCATGAAGCAGCACCGATACCGGAAATGGAACTATTCCGGCCACCGGCTACTGAAATGGAAACTGTAACCGAAACCGATGCCACAGTTGCCTTGGCAGAAGAATTGGAAGTAACAACTGAAGCTGCTCCTGAAGCGGTTGAAGAGCAGGAAGTGGAAGCCGATCTTGAAGAGTCTATCCAAGAAGAAATCATCGCTGAGATCACTGCTCCTAAAGAAGAAGAAGAAGAACCGGTTGTTCCGGTCGATCCGGGTCCCCAATCCAAGGAAACGATCGAATTGGTAAAAGAAGGCTTAGAACATTTTGAAGCCGGCAGGATTGATGAAGCCTTGGTAGTGATGGGGCAAGCGGTCGAACAAGACCCTGACGACCCTAAACTTCGCTACCACTATGCCTTAATGTTATTAAAAGACAATCGGGATATGGGTGGCGCAGCCGACCAACTCCGATTGGTCGTAGAAGCCGAACCGGACAATATAGAAGCTCTGATGCTGCTCGGTAAAATTGCGGAACAAAACAAGGATTTTGCTTTGGCCCGCTGGAACTACGAAAAAATACTCGAAATAGACCCCGAACACAAAGAAGTCTACTCCAAAATCGGCAATGTCATACTCAATCACTTCGAAGATCAGAAGGAGGTAGCTGCCACTTATTTCCAACAGGCAATCAAAAACAATCCGGAAAATGTAGCAGCGACTTACCGATACGCAAAACTGCTGCAGGACAATGGGAATAACCCGGAGCAGGCCATCCAATTCTACAAGAAAGTGATCGAGCTAAAACCTGGCCACGCCCAGGCCTACCTGGAAGTCTCACGGATTTATGAGCAGATAGGTGACTTGTCTATGGCCAGCGAATATTATGAACAGGCCCTGGCCATCGATTCCGACCTCCGGGATGACAACTTACAGAACCGAATTAAAATGGTCGTTGCAAGCCCAACACCTCCACCTCCATTAAAAGAAGAAATTGAAAACGAAGAGAATACGATTGAGTTGATCAAGCAGAATCTTTTGCGTTTGGAGGTACTGCTGAAAGAGAAAAAAGAGGAAGTGGTCGAGGAGGAAGAAGAAGTAATCCCACCACCGCCACCCGTCAAAGATATCGTCGTGTTTATCTCCGGAGCAACGGAGGCCATCGGCAAGGCAGTGGCAGAGAAATTCGCCGACGAATCCTTTCGAATCCTTCTCAATGGAAGTGATGCAGATCAATTGGCAAATTTGAAAAATGAGTTGGAAACAGCCTACCACACAGAAGTAGAGATTATCCCTTTTGACGTTCGCAATCGTCAGGATGCAGCGATCGCCTTTGGGATGCTAGAAAGCCCCTGGCAAAATGTTGATATCTTGATCAACTATGCAGGCAGCACTCCGATCCCAACTTTTGGGCAAGGAGACAACGTAGGTCAATGGGAACAAGCGATCGATACTAGTGTCAAAAGCTTACTCTACTTATCCCGTTTAATTTCTCCGAAAATGATATCGCGCCAGCGTGGCCACATCATCAATATTGGTTCGGCCCCCGGCAGCACGGCACAGTACGCCGTGGATTCATTGACCAAATCTATGGCCATCGACTTAAAACAACACCAGGTGAAGGTCAGTCAGATCAGTTTGGGTGACGTCCGTGCCGAGGATATTGCGGAAGCCATTTACTTCATCGCAACCGCTCCCGCTGGTATGAACGTACAGGATTTGGTTTTGACCGGCTTTGATACGGCCGGCAAGCATTCCGCAATGACATCAACAGAGGAGGAGGAATAACCTTAATATTGCCATTCGTCCAGGTATTTTGTAAATATTTTGGCCAGATTTTCGGCGTCGGGAAGAGCTCGATGTTGGGCGCCGGTAAACTCAAATCCCTCTATTTCAATAGCGTGCTTGAGGCCCCGCCTTCTACGCAATCGCTTCATTTCGTGATATTGATTGCGAACATTGAGATGCGGCTCCAACCAATCGTCGTCCAGATGATGCAATCGGCAATTTTCGGCCAACATCGTTTGATCTTTACCTCCCCAGGAACAAAGCATGTATTCTTCGGTATCAATTAGAGCCCAGTCCATAAAAGCATCAATTACGGTGGGGAATGTATCAGCACGATTGATCTCAATCTGATCGATGGAAGTCAAATCCCGGCAATAGGCAGACAAGACCGGGTTGAGCACCGGCCGAACCAATCGGCTAAATTCGCTTTCAATTTCTCCAAACCGGCTCATCCGGCAGGCGCCTATTTCAATAATCTCCTGCATCTTGTCTATGGAGTTGCCTTGCCAGCAAGTCGCTTCCAGGTCGTATATAATGAACTTCATTAGCTCTTATTTGTTCAGATACAATCACTTAGGGACCTATCGCTCCCCTATGCCTTATGTTGCTGTTTTTACTTTTTTTCCAGCATGTTTTTCAGTTCCAAGATCTGTTGTTGCAGATCATCAATTTTCCTTTCAATGACATCGGTATTGTCCATGGTCATTTCGTCTACAAACACCGCATTTGCCAAAGACATGCCAAAAATCCCACCTACGAGAACGACCAAAACGAAGTAGAGCCGAGTAATCCACACTAAGAACTCATTGGCCACCTTTTCTGAAATTTCCGCTGCGATTTCATTCCATCCCTCCACGGTAAACATTTGAAAGATCGAGTATGCCGAAATCAGCGGATCTCCAAAATGTTTCGGTGCAATCTCGCCGTAGAAGTGACAGGTAAAAATTGCCAACATAAAATTCAAAAACAGCAGCGCCAGTAAAACAAATACCGAAGCCTTGATGGCCCTCCCCAAACCCTCCAGGATCTTCCCCAGGTGGGGTACAAAATTGATGAGTCGGATCAGTCGCATCAGTCGGAACAACCTCAACAGCAGTAATAAAGACGTGTCCGGAATGGCAATGAATTGTACCAGGAGGGAAGGCACACTCGCAACAACAATAAAAAAATCAAAACAATTCCACCGACTGCTGAAATAGGCTTTGGGCTTGAAAACAATTATTTTGACCGCCGCCTCCACCATGAAAATAATGATGAAAAAATGATCCCAAAACTGCAAGTGTCGATTGTGGTGGAATGCGGGAAAATAAAGCAGAAAAATGATGACAGAGTTAACAAATATCGCCGTCAGCATCAGCCGATCAGAAAGGAAAAGATTCTTTAAATGCTTGAAGGGCTTGAAGCGCATTCTAAGTCCACTTTATTTTCTTGTCCAATTGGTAATTTTCTAAACGATTGTGATAATAGTAAAGCAACTTGAAACTTTCACTAATAATCTGCTTTTTTCTATTAATTTTTATTGGCTTTTCCGTGTGATAAGAACCGAGGTGTTTGATACCATCCTCGATCAGGTCGGCCGGATCCCAGTAGATCTGTTCGGATAATTTTATTTCTCCTCTCTCTTGCATATCCTTAAGCTCTACCTGCAATTGGCGTACGACATCGGTCAGTACAGCGCGGTCAAAAGTCCATTCTTTAACCGGTAGCCTCAGTACTTCGAACAAATCCAGATCCGGATGAGCTCGCCGAAGTACGTTGAAAGCGGCAAATGCTGTCAAATGGCCGGCCAGTACAATATTGTCCTTATGGAATCGCTCAACGATGCGCTGCCCCAGAATTTTAGTATACTCGGAGTCACGCTGTAGATCGGAATTAAACCTATCGCCGCTTTTAAAATAATCTTCCAGGCGAATTAGGTTGCCGTATTGATCGAAGCTTTCCCCTTTTTCGTTGACCGGATTACCGATCATATCCATGGGCTGACCAAAAGCTAGCGTAATATCACTCGCTTTTGAAAAAGAGTGCCAGGCAAAGGTCAATATACTTCGCAAGCTGTTACTCTTGTCTCTGGTCCGCACATAACGCTCCTTGCCCTTCAATCTCAAGTGTTGATCAATAAGGTATTTACCTTCTAATACAAACTGGTAACTTAGAATCAAAGGAACGATGAAAATCTTGTCTTTCTTGCCGGTCTCCACCAGCGTCCGTTGGGCTTCCACAACCGTATTGATGAAGCCCAACTTAAGCTTGGATTCGAGTTTACCGGATCGCGATCTCGTACCACCGGGAAAAAACAAGCTGTTGACTCCACGCTGAATGGAAAGGCGCGACATAGCTTTCAGTGTTTCCAGATAAATGGGGTTCTTCTTTCTTCGATCGGTACGGTATGCTCCGAGTCGATTGATGAAATAAGCCATCAGGCCTCGGTTCAGGAGATTCAAGCCAGCACTATAGGAGAAAGACGGCAAACCAACAAAAGTGTCGACAGCATAACCAATTAGTACGCTGTCGAGATTACTGAAATGAGTGGGTACGATGACGACCGTTCCCCTTTTCATCAGTTTTCGAACCTTTTCGATTTCGCCTTTGACGATCATCCGGTCCGACAAGCGATGTTTGCTGCCCCAGAAGCTGAAGATGCTTTTCGCGCGTGCCGCATTCAAAAGTCGGGAGAAAAACATGGTCAGGAACTTGCGCATGAACAGGAAGACCTTAATGCTGAAAGTACCTACAATCTCTTCTGAATAGCGGTGAACGATTTCTCGCAGCAACTGCATATTGAGTGCCAATGTCTCCGATTCATCGGCGTTGGGGTTCAGTTCTATCTGACGCTTTTCAATTCCCGCCCAGAATTTCTTCTCCGTTGAGGGATCGACCTTCCAGGGGTCTTTCTTCATTCGGATTTTTTCCAGGTATACAGTCTTCGATATGATGTCTCCGAGGTTCTTTGCGGTATGTTTTTCGAGCAGTAGCTCCAATGTAAAGTTGGTTAGATCACGGACAAAGTTCTTCCGGTCATCACTCAACTTACTGATGGGCCAGTCTTCTATATTCGGAAAGACATGAGGCCTTACCACATTTATACTTTTATCCATAATGTTGCAGGTTCAACTCATTAATAAAATGGAGGATCTCATCCTTTCCAGCTCTGGAATTGGATGAGGTCATAAATTGCTGTGGCAATTCATGCCAATGTTCCAGAAGTGCAGTTCTGAATTCTTCGATCGATTGTTCGATTTGCTCCGGTCTGGATTTATCGGTCTTGGTGAAAACAATCACAAATGGGACTTGAACTTCACCGAGCCAATTGATGAATTCGATATCGATCTTTTGTGGTTTTACATTGGCATCGATCAGAATAAAGGCACACTGCAATTGTTCTCTTTTGACCAAATACCCCTCTACCATACGTCGCCACTCCTGTCGCTTGGTTTTAGATATTTTGGCGTATCCATATCCCGGTAGATCCACTAAAAACCAATCTCCATTGATCAGGTAATAATTGATCATTTGGGTTTTGCCAGGTGTCTTCGATACTCGAGCCATATTTTTTCGCCCGGTCAACATATTTATCAAAGAAGACTTCCCGACATTCGACCTCCCAATAAAGGCATACTCCGGCTTTTCATCCCGGGGGCATCTCGATTCGCTGGGAAAACTTCCCGAATATGCCGCTAATACAATCTCCATGCGCTTCGCCAAAAATTAGCCAATTAACAAAATACTTTTCAATCGTTTCCAGTTAAATACAAAATCTGGACTTCGTTCGTTCATTCTACTCCTCAGTACAAAACAATAAATTTTTCCTTGGAATTAAGAACAATCCCCTGTCGCAAACGTAAAATTTAACTAACTCATAAAAGCAGAATACAAACCTAGTTCAAAATTTAAAATTACCTATTATGAAGAAAACAATCTGTTTATTCACATTTTTATTGGGGGCAAATATCGTTTTCGGTCAGGTAAAATTTGGAATTAAAGCAGGATTTAGCAGTACCAATCTCAATACAGAAGATCTTAGAATTCTGGATGAAAATGGTTTCGATCGGTTTACCCTGGCATTGGATGATTCAGATATTGGTTTTTTCGGAGGTTTTCTGGTCCAAATGCAATTTGGTGCATTGATCATACAACCGGAATTCTATTTTAATTCGAATTCCTCGGATTTTGAGATCGACGATCCAAGTGTAGGGCAAATTTTCAAAGAAAAATATCAATACCTAGATATACCGATCCTCGTCGGCTGTAAATTTGGTCCGTTGAGAATCATGGCTGGTCCACAGGGCAATGTTTTCTTGGGCAGTACAACCGGATTGTTGGATTTTGATGGTTACCGCCAGGACTTCAAAGGGCTTACCCTGGGTTGGCAAGGAGGCGTCGGCGTCGACCTTTGGAACTTGATGATCGATATCCGCTACGCCGGTAATTTCTCCAAATTTGGGGATCACATCAACTTTGGCAATCGCCAGTACGAATTCGACAAGTCACAATCCAGCCTCCTTTTCTCGGCTGCCTGGGTGTTCGGAGGATAATTCAAAACCTCCCTGCCATTTTGTCACATCTTAAAACAAAATCCCTTATCTTTGCAAACTATTTTCAGAGATTGAGACAGGGATTGTCTCCGTAGTTTGCTGAGACAATCCCTTTTCTCCAAATATAGGGATATGTATAACGACAACCCTACCTTGGAAGGGGTGGTAAAAGTAATCAAGGAAGAACGGCAGGGGGAAGTATTTTTCAAAGAAAGTGCACAGGGCCTAACTTCTTCAGACAGCAAGCACTTCTACATTGAAAGTTACGGCTGCCAGATGAATTTCAGTGACAGTGAGATCGTAGCCTCGATTTTGGCCGGTGCGGGATATCAGCCGACCAGAAACTTAGAAGAATCGGATCTCATTTTAATCAATACCTGTTCGATTCGGGAAAAAGCCGAAGACACCGTACGGAAACGGCTCAAGATTTTCAATCAGATCAAAACCAGAAAGCCGGGAACTTTGATCGGCGTACTTGGTTGTATGGCGGAGCGGTTGAAAGCTAAACTCATCGACCAGGAAAAATTAGTTGATTTGGTTGTCGGCCCAGATGCCTATCGCGATTTACCCAAATTGTTGATCGGGGCGGAGGAAGGCGAGAAAGGCATCAATGTGTTTCTTTCCCGCGAGGAGACCTATGCAGACATTAGTCCACTGAGATTAGGGAGCAATGGAGTATCCGCTTTTATTTCCATCATGCGCGGTTGTGATAACATGTGTTCTTTTTGTGTAGTTCCTTTCACGCGCGGCCGGGAACGAAGTCGCAATGCCTACAGCGTGGTAGCGGAAGCCACCGATCTTTATCAAAAGGGATACCGTGAAATTACCTTATTGGGTCAAAATGTGGATTCCTACAAATGGGAAAACCCCGAAACTAAAGAAGTGGTCAATTTTGCCCAATTGCTGGAAATGACCGCACACGTTCATCCCGACCTGAGAATTCGTTTCTCGACTTCTCACCCCAAGGACATCACTGATGAAGTCCTGCACACCATGGCCAAGTACGAAAACATTTGCAAGTACATTCACTTACCGGTACAGTCGGGGAACAGCAGGATACTCCAACTAATGAATCGGACTTACGACCGGGAATGGTATAAGGAGCGGGTCGATGCCATCTATCGCATCCTACCGGATTGTGCCATTTCATCAGATATCATTGCTGGCTTCTGCTCCGAAACCGAATCCGAGCATCAGGATACGCTTAGTATGATCGAATACGCGGGTTATAGTATGTCCTACATGTTCTTTTATTCCGAGCGTCCGGGTACGCTGGCCGCTAAGAAATATCCCGATGATATTCCTTTGAAGGTAAAGAAAAGCCGGCTTGCCGAGATCATTGAGTTGCAAAGCAAAGTATCCCTGAGAAAAAACAAGGCCGACATTGGCCGTACATTTAAAGTACTCATCGAAGGGGACTCCAAGAAATCCGATCAAGATTTCAAGGGCAGGAACTCTCAGAATAAGATGATTATTTTTCCCAAAAAGGGATCATACCAACCAGGAGACTACGTCATGGTGAAGGTGCATGATGCGACCAGTGCAACACTCAAAGGGTCGATCGTAGATTAATTACAGAAAACAATGGCAAACCTTAATGCGATAAAGCAGCGCTTTGGCATCATTGGCCAGTCCGAGCTATTGAATCGGGCTTTGGATACCGCTGTGCGAGTAGCAAATACGGATCTATCGGTTCTGATTACTGGCGAAAGTGGTGTTGGTAAGGAGATTTTTTCGAAGATTATTCACAACCTCAGTCCTCGGAAACACAATAAGTCGATTGCCATTAACTGCGGGGCCATTCCCGAAGGGACGATCAATTCCGAACTATTCGGACACGAAAAAGGTGCGTTTACCGGTGCCAGTTCTGACCGCAAGGGTTATTTCGAGAGTCACGACGGCGGAACCATTTTCTTGGATGAAATTGGTGAAATGCCGCTCAACACCCAAGTCTTCCTATTGCGGGTGCTGGAAACGGGCGAATTTGTAAGGGTCGGCTCCTCCAAGGTCATCAGAACGGATGTGCGCATTATTGCTGCCACAAACGTCGATTTGCGTGAAAAAGTAAAAAAGGGGAAATTTCGCGAAGACCTATACTTCCGTTTAAATACGGTGCCGATTCGTGTTCCGGCACTTCGGGAAAGGCAAGGCGACATCTACATGCTGTTTCGCAAATTTGCCGTTGATTTCGCTGAAAAATATCGGACCGAACCAGTCCGGTTGGATGAGCAGGCCCATCTCCTATTAGAAAGTTATCGCTGGCCCGGTAATATCCGGGAACTCAAGAATGTGGCCGAACAGGTATCCGTGCTGGCTGAAAAGCGACTGATCACTGCGGCCGACCTTATCCAGATCATTCCAAATATTCAAGACCGCAACCTGCCGGCCCTGACGAAGGAAGACCCCATTAATGGCTCCAATTTTCAAGAAAGAGAGATTTTGTATAAATTCCTCTTCGAAATGAAGAACGACCTGAATGATCTGAAAGGTTTGGTCTACGAAATGATTCGGAATAACGACCTGAATGTTTCGAGCTTGACCGGTCTATCAGAGTTTAAACTGCCGACCATCAACAACATGGAAAAGCCGGTTGACACGGAAAACTACCCGGTAAGGCCGGAGCGTCCCAATCTCGACCTGATGGAGGAGAATCAGGTAAAACCCATTATTATCGGAAAAGAAGAACAATACAGTGAATTGGAGATCGTAGACGAAAACCTCTCTCTTGAAGAAAATGAAAAAATATTGATCAAACGAGCCCTGAAAAAACACAATGGTAAACGAAAAGAAGCTGCTCAGGATCTTGAAATATCGGAGCGGACCCTGTACCGAAAAATCAAGCAATACGAACTCCAGTAGTTGACGCACCAGCAATGAAATTCGGAAAACTACAAAATATTGACCACGTCGCTTTTTCTCTACCTAGCACTCCCGACGCTACCGTAGAGATGTTGCGAAGTACCGGGCCTAGATCGGGCCCGCTCCAATTCTATATTGGGGCCACCGGTTGGGGCATGAAGGAATGGGTCGGGAGGATCTACCCTCCAAACACCAAAAATAAAGATTTTTTATACCATTATACTCGTCAGTTTAATACCATAGAACTGAATTCGACCCATTACGGGATCCCCAAATTGGCCACTGTTGAGAAATGGATGGAAGACGCTACCGAGGATTTTAGATTTTGCCCAAAAATCCCTCAATCCATTAGCCACAGCCGACAATTGGGTATGGGGCAAAACCGGCTTGCCCATTTTTGTGATACACTAGCGGTTCTAAACCAAAAATTAGGTTGTTGTTTCTTACAGTTTCCACCTTATTTTGGGCTGGACCGGATGCCTCTTGTAAAAAGTTTCCTGGAACAGATACCGGAATCCCTGCCGTTAGCCCTTGAATTTAGACACCAATCCTGGTTTGAGCCAGGAGCCGGTTGCGAACCCCTCTTTGCCTATATGCAAGAGAAAGGAATAGGCACTGTCATAACAGATGTGGCCGGGCGCCGGGATGTGTTACACGGACGCTTAACCACACCGACCGCCATGATTCGATTTGTCGGCAATAACCTCCACCCTACCGATTACCAGAGAATCGATGAATGGGTCGAAAAAATCAAAGTTTGGTCAGATCTGGGCCTCCGGGAGGTCTATTTCTTCACGCACGAACCCGACAACCTGCTTGCTCCCGACCTCGCCATGTATCTTTGTGAACGATCGTCTAAAATGGAGAATACTACTGTAAGAGGGCCTAAATTAATTGACCCGAACAACACTGTTGGTCGGCAAATAAGTCTTTTCGAATAATGAAGAACGCAAAGAAATCGACTAAACTGGACTACAAATTCAACATCTCTGAAGACATGATTCTCGATGAGGGAGGAATGTTGTTTTTGCACCGGGATATTAGCTGGCTCTCCTTCAATTACCGAGTGTTGCAGGAAGCCATCGATAGTTCCGTACCGTTGTTTGAGCGATTGCGATTCCTGGCTATTTACAGCTCTAACCTGGATGAATTCTTTCGCGTTCGTATGGCTAACCATCGAAACTTACTCCGAGCCGGGAAGAAGGGAGATCGGGAGCTGGAGTTTTCCTCCCGCCAAACCGTAAAAGAAGTCCAACGGATCGTAAACGAACAGCAAGAAGTATTCAGTGCCATTTTCGAGCAAAAGATCATCCCGGAACTCAGGGACTACAACATCTTCCTCAACTCGCGCCTAACACTGACGGATGAACAAAAGACCTACATCGAAAATTACTTTCAGGACCACATGTTGCCCTATGTTCAACCGGTCTTGCTGGTCAAGAATAAAATCAGGCCTTTCCTCAACAATGCATCCCTGTATCTCACCGTATTGCTAAAAGAAAAAGACCATCCTGCTGCCGAATTTGAATACGCAATTGTCAAAATTCCATCAGATGAGTTGCCGCGTTTCATCCAACTCCCTTTTATCAGTATGAAAAGGGACATCATCATGTTGGACGACATTGTCAGGCATTGTTTGCCCTGGATGTTCCCCGGTTATGACATCATTGATTCGTATTCCATCAAATTGACGCGGGATGCCGAGCTCTATATCGATGATGAGTTTTCCGGAGATCTAATTCAAAAAGTCAAGGCAAGTCTCGCCAAGAGAAGAGTGGGATTGGCATCGAGATTTGTCTACGACCGGAAAATGCCGGAAAAGCTGTTGGAGTTCCTCAAGGAATCCTTCGATCTGGACAAGCACGATATTTTCCAGGAAGGCCGTTACCACAACAACTTTGACTTTTTTAAATTTCCGGATTTCGATTTCATACACCTCAAGTTTCCTTCGCTCCCTCCCCTGCCCTATCCGGCCTTGGAAAATGCACCTGATTTCTTCAAAGCCTTACAGGAAAGAGATCACTTGCTCCACTTTCCCTACCATTCATACGAGTCGGTGGTCAATTTCTTCGAACATGCAGCGCTGGATCCACAAGTGACCCACATCAAGATCGTACAATATCGGGTGGCTTCCAAGTCCAGGATCATGGATGCCTTAATGAGAGCAGTAAAGGCGGGCAAGCAAGTCAGTGTCTTCATTGAAGTCAAGGCGCGTTTTGACGAAGCAGCCAACTTGAAATGGGGGGAAAAGCTCGAACGGGCGGGGGTCAATGTCCACTATAGTTTCCCCGGTGTGAAAGTGCATTCAAAGCTGGCTTTAATCCGGCGTGCGGAAGGCTTCGAACACAGGATGTACGCCTATCTTTCGACCGGCAACTTCCATGAGGATACCGCCAAGATATATGGCGACCTGGGCTTGTTCACAGCAGATAAGCGACTGGTCAACGAAGTGGCCAGGGTATTTTCATTCCTCGAAACAGTCAAAGTTCCGCAACAAGGTTTCGACCATATACTGGTGGGTCAATTCAACTTGCGAACCGAGCTGGAACGGATGATAGATTTTGAAACGGAGCAGGCCACCAAAGGGCTACCGGCCAAAATCGTTCTAAAACTCAACAGCTTACAGGACAAAAAAATGATCAGTAAGCTCTACCGGGCCAGTCAGGCGGGGGTTGAGGTAGAATTGATCGTTCGTGGCATCTGCTGCCTCGTGCCCGGCGTAAAAGGTATCAGCACTAATATCAAGGCCATCAGCATTGTGGATCGCTTCCTGGAACACGCCCGGGTGTTTAATTTTCACCACGGCGGAAAGGATCTGATCTTTCTTTCTTCGGCCGACTGGATGGTCAGAAACCTCAGCTATCGGGTAGAAACGGCATTTCCGATCTATGACCCCACACTCAAGAACGAAATAAAGGAAATCCTGGAAATCCAATTGAACGACAATGTCAAAGCGAGGTATCT
>JANQRV010000501.1 GCA_028284395.1 Saprospiraceae bacterium | reverse complement strand
AGCAACTGAAAGCTGATTTTTCGTTGCAACCATAGCAACCATAGCAACCATAGCAACCATAGCAACCATAGCAACCATAGCAACCATTATTCAGGAAATAAGGGCAAAATAATTTTCGACGGATGGGAAGCTGAGTGATGGATTGTATTATCGGCCTGGATCATCCTTCGATGTTTGCCCAGTGGTTCACCGGTATTGGGGTTTACATCCCATCGGGGAAAATTGCTACTGGATACATCTACTCGGATCCGATGTCCCTTCTTAAAAACATTGGCGGTAGGAAAGAGATCCAGTCGAATCCGATATACTTCACCCGGATTAATCAGGTCCCTTTTGTGTCGGCCATTTCGATAGCTCATGCGGACGATGCCATCGGTTAAATTCATATCAAAGCCTTCCGGAAAATCTTCAGAAGGTGGATATACATCTACTAATTTAACGGTGAAGTCCGTATCTATTGCGGATGAAGAACAATATAAGTCTACCTGAATTGGGCCTGCGATTCGAAAGTTCTCCGTTAGAGGAGGTGTTTGAAAAACAACTACATCCCTTCTGGATTTCGTGGGCAAATAAGGAGGCTGGCTGCCAATAAAATCAGGCCGTTCCCGCTGATTGAAAGCACCATCTTTGACTCTTGCCGAGACATTGCCGCCCAGGGTGGGCACCGGGTGCAAAGGATCATAGGTAAAAGTAGTTGCGGATTCGGTTGCAATTGGTGTTTGCTCAATCAAACGACCGTCTTCGTGAAAGTAAAAGTTTGTTGGACGCATTTCCTGCGGAGGCCAGTTATCTAGTTCTATCCAATATCCCCCATGATTCAGTCGCCCTTCTTTGTTCTTTGTTCCATCGCCATTCCCCATCATAAAGATTTGAATAGGACTGGAGGGCACCCGTTCGTTATTGATTCCTTTTAATAGATAATCAAACCAGATACCTTGATATTCTACTCGGAAATCAGGTATTGCTGCGGCTTCCCCAAAGTCTACATCTCCGGCATACGTTCTACCATTGCCACTATGCGTCCAAGGGCCAATGATCATCCATTTTGGGGATTGCTGTAAACTGTCGAGCACAAGAAAGTTCTGTATGGTGCCGCGCAGAAAAATATCATACCAACCTCCCACATGTACCATGGGTACATCAGCAGTTTGCCGGTAGTATTCCTCCCAATTGATTCCAGATGCACGCCAAAAATCATCGTAATCCGAGTGCGTCAATTCTTCCAAGATATAGTCTTCAAAATTGGGAGCAATCGATAAAGGACTCAACCCTTTTCGGAATGGCCAGGCTTGATACCAGTCATTGATTTTCTCGGATTTGAAGTGTGCTTGTACAACCGGATCTTTAATTTCGGCAGGGATTTGTTTGAAAGCCCAGGTTAATTCACGTCCCAACTCGAAAGCGCCGCCTTGTCTGACCGCATGATCCCAGGCGTTGGCCATGCCACCCATATTCAGGATCAAGGCACTGAGACCTTTCGGGTTGAGTTTGGAAGCGTCGGCTTGAGTGTGAGCTGCGTAAGAGGTGCCCCACATCCCGACTTTGCCATCCACATAGGGCAGTTTAGACAACCACTCCACTGTAGCTGCACCATCTGCTGCTTCTAGTTGATTGTATTTCGTAAAGTGTCCCTCCGAATCGTATCTGCCTCTTAAATCCTGAATCGCAACGACATAACCGCGCGATGCCAAATGAGTTGCTACGTTGATAAATCTATCTGAGGTTTTTCCGTAAGGTGTGCGTTGCAATACCAACGGTAGGGGACTGTCAGAAGGTCGATGCCCGTCTGCTTTGTGATACAGATCAGTGGCTAATTTAATGCCATCAGCTACTGGTATCATGACATTTCGTTGTACTAATATGTCATCATACCCTTCTACTTTTTCAAAAACCGGCTGTGCAAGGCAAAGAGAACTACTCAGTAGCAGCAATGTGGAATGCAATATTATGGACAACTTGTTCATGTGCGCATTTATTTGATCCGAGATGATCAAAATACACCTTGTTTTCAAGAATTTGAAAACTGAGACAGAAAATGTATTCAACTCCTGATCGATTCAATCAATCGATTTCAGTCTCCTTGGTTTCGATGATGGCAATTCGCAATCTCGGAGGAAATGGAGAGGGGGGCGATAGAACACGAGAACTGGGAGAGAATTCCAGGAATCAAAGATCATTATAAAGGGAAAGCACTGAGCTGATCTTCGTTGATCAATTCAGCGCTTTCTACAGTTTTCACCATTCAAGTTCAATAGCCGGCTACAAACGGATTACTTTAGAATCTCCTGAAAGGTCCTGAGAAATGATGACTGCATCACCTTTGAACCTCAATACACTATCACCGGAAGCTCTGACATCAATACTCTCATGAACCGTCAATCTTGCTTCACTATCTCCCTTCAGTTCGATATCCAATTTTTGAATTGCAAAGTCCAGATCATCGATGCGACTGTCTCCTTGGGCTTTGATATCTGCTGTGACAGATGAACCGCGGAGCGAGAGCTTGGAGTCTCCGGATAGATCTGCAAATAAACGATCGGATTCAATTGCCGCCAAAAACTCGCTATCGCTCGATAGGTCTAATGAGACACTTTCTGCAATGAGTAAGTCCGTCAATTCCATTTCAGCGTCACTGGATAAATCCACGGTGAGTCGATTTGCTTGAATTGGACCTGAAAGCCTACTGTCACTGGATAAATCTACTTCAATATCTTCCTGGTTCCATTCGTTTTCCAGATATATTTCGGCATCTCCCCTTCCGCGGATTTTACTCAGAAATTCAGTTGAAATATATGCTTCCAGCTTTAAATCACCTCTTAGGCTGACGTTGCCTTCGATTTCAATGCTAAGGGTGTTACCTGAATTTGTAATGACTACACGATCTTCAATGTTTGCATCTACCTCTAGGCGGACTTCCTCCGTATTACCGAAGGTGATGTATACCTTAAAATCGTCTGAAACTGAAAGTTCGTCGAAGTTGCCAACAGTCGGAGTGATCGTCACAATTTGACCGGACGGCTCAATTCCGAAGAAGTCCCCATCGCAAGAAGAAGTCAGTAGCGTAAGGGACAAAATGGTTGAGAACCAATAAGCAGCTGTTTTCATGTTAAATTTTTTTAGGTTTAATTAATGTGCTTTTTCTGCAAGATGATTCCTTTTGCACAGCCCCCCTACGTGAAAATTTAATTAACACAATTTTAAGAGGCGAATTGAATTTCAGAATCCGCTGTTAAGTCTGTCATTTTTTGTTGCATTTTTATATTTTGCAGAAAAAATTGTTTTAATGGTTTCAGGTCAGGAGAATTACCACCCCACTCGAAACAGCAATACCTATGTAAGGGTTATCCTGCCACTTGCCATTCCTAAACCATACACGTACTACGTCCCGGAAGAACTGGTGGAGGAAGTGCAATTTGGCGTTCGTGTAGAAGTGCAATTCGGTAGATCAAAGTACTATACGGCCCTGGTCATGGAAGTGCTTACAGATAGTCACGGACATCAACTCAAGTCCATTTCTGCAGTGCTTGATCGAGAGCCATTGATCACAAGCATCCAAATTCAGCTTTGGCAGTGGATGGCCGACTACTATTGCTGTACTTTGGGCGAGATCATGCAAGCTGCTCTACCGGCCAATCTCAAGCTTACGAGCGAAACCATTTTAACATTGAGTCCAGATTTTGATGAAGACTTTTCAGATTTGGACGATAAGGCATACATGATAGCAGAGGCCTTGAATATCCAAAATGAAATTACCATTAATGATGTACAGAAAATTTTGGATCAGAAAACGGTCTATCCCATTATCAAAGCCCTGTTGGATCGACGAATTATCTACCTGAAGGAAGAATTGAAGGCAAAGTATCAACCCAAGGAAGTGTCTTGCTTAAGATTTCAAGAACCTTACCTTTCTGAACCGGACACCTTGACTGCGGCTTTTGATTTAACCAGTCGTTCGGAACGACAGACCCAGGCATTGATGGCTTATATCCAGCTGTACAAGAAACAAGAATTTGTCCGAAGACAAGACGTCTATAAACTCGTCAATGTCGACAGTAGCGTGCTGAAAGCCATGCAAAAAAAGGGCATTTTTGAGTTTTACGACCGGCAAGTAAGTCGACTGGGCAATTACGAGGAAGAAACGGTAGAAGCGAAGGAACTGAGTGCACAACAATCGAGGGCTCTAGAGCAACTCGAAGTTCAATTTGATACCAAACAGGTGGTATTGTTACACGGTGTCACTGGCAGTGGGAAAACGCGGGTATATATAGAAATGATGAAAAAAGTCATTTCAAACGGGGGGCAAGTATTGTATTTATTGCCCGAAATCGCTTTAACGACGCAAATTATTTCTCGACTTCAAAAGATATTTGGCCAAGATGTGGCGGTTTACCATTCCAGACTAAATAACCAAGAGAGAGTCGAGTTATGGCAGAGTGTTTTGCAGGGGAAACCGATTATGCTGGGGGCCCGTTCCGCTTTGTTCATGCCATTTCTAAAACTGGACCTCATTATCGTCGACGAAGAACACGATCCTTCATTCAAACAGAACGATCCGGCACCTCGTTACCAAGGCCGGGATGCTGCCATTTTCCTAGCTACTTTGCACCAGGCGAAAATCCTGCTGGGTACTGCTACGCCGTCTATCGAAACTTTTTACAATGCAAAGAAAGGCAAATATGGATTCGTAGAAATGTCAGAGCGATTTGGGGGCATTCAATTGCCTGAAATCATAGTAGCGGATGCAAAAGCCGAATTACAACAACGCAAGCTGCAGGCCCATTTTACAACCACTTTGATCGATGAGTTGAAGGCTGCTATCGGGCGGGGTGAACAGGCCATCCTTTTTCAAAATCGTCGCGGTTTTGCCCCTTATTATCAGTGTCAAGTTTGTGCCTGGCACTCTGAGTGTATTCACTGCGACGTCAGTTTGACCTATCATAAGTTGCATCATAATCTGAAATGCCACTATTGCGGTTATCAGACTAAAATCCCTATTGCATGCCCGGAATGCGGTAGTAAAGAGTTAACCATTCGCGGCTTTGGAACCGAAAAAATTGAAGATGACATCCAGGTTTATCTGCCGGATGCCAAAGTTGGTAGAATGGACCTGGATACTTCTCGTAGCAAGCATTCTTTTGCCAAAATTATCAATGATTTTGAGGAAGGACGACTGGATATCCTGGTAGGCACCCAAATGGTAACTAAGGGATTAGATTTTGAGAATGTGGGTGTGGTTGGTGTTCTAAGTGCTGACCAATTGTTACAATTTCCCGATTTTAGGGCTGGAGAACGAGCTTTTCAATTAATGACACAAGTCAGTGGCCGATCGGGACGTAAGCACAAACGGGGAAAAGTCGTCATCCAGGCATTTAACCCCCAACATCCGGTGATTGCCAATGTGGTGCGGAATGATTTTATGAGTCTCTATCTTCGGGAAATCCAGGAACGACAGGCATTTCAGTATCCTCCCTACTTTCGTTTGATCCACTTGACATTGAAGCATAAAAAACCGAATGTTTTAAATGACGGTGCCAGACTATTTGTGATGCTGATTAAGGAAAAACTAGGGGAGAGAGTTTTAGGCCCTGCGGTTCCCTATATTTCAAGGGTTCGAGGTTACTTTCTTCTAACCGTATTGGTGAAACTAGAAAAAGATATGAAACTAATTCGCTTTGCCAAGGCAGTGATATTGGATGCAATCCAAAAAGTGAAAGCAAAAGAAGGTTTGTCCGGCGTCCGTATTAACATTGATGTAGACCCTAACTAATTCCATTTTCTATTTTGTTGCTTTCCGGATAGAATTCCATCAGGTCGATAAGTATTCCCAGCTGAAGATTCTATCAGTGGAAGGCGGTCGACGGTTGGGTTGGAAGCAAAGAGCATGCCCACGAATCCCATCAATAGGTAATAGGAGGTCCAAATCTTTTTCGTGTAGGAGAATATGTCATCCAGGCGGACCACAGCCGTAGAGTCCGGTATTTATGATAACTTTTTTGGTCGTGCCTTATTGCATTTGTACGTTGCTTATCCCAGTTTGTTAGTTGGTCCAATTACATTTGGGTACCGAGCCGTTATTCGAACACCTATTATCAGATGAATATTTGAATGAAAAAACAAGATCATGAAAAACTTATACCTATCAATACTCTCTATTTTAATGGCGGTACCGACCGTCTGGGGCCAGCAAAGCGGAAACGTCAACTTCGAACAACTGGGTATTTCCTTTGACATCCCGGAAGGGTGGGTTGGCCAGGAAGCCAATGGTGTGTATGTGATTGCTTCTTATACGAAAGCTGGAGTCATTATTCTTTCTCCGCAAGACTACAGCGGATTGGACGTCATGAAAGCGGAGTTGGCTAAAGGATATAAAGAAGATGGAGGGACCTCGCTAATGCCATCGTCTGCCATTAGTGAATTGGATGCCAATACCGTTACAATGGAATGTTCCGGCACCCTACAATGGCAAGCAGCCAAGGGGTTTGTCACCGCCACTATGAATCAGTTCGGACAAGATGTAGTTATCATGGCCATTACAACAGCCAACCTCTATACAGAAGAATATAAAAACCTGGTTTTGGGACTCGAAAGGAGCTTGACATTTGCCAAGCCCAAAGTGGCACCAGCTTCCAATGATTGGAAATCTTTGTTGTCTGGAGTAAAGCTGACTTACATGGATTCCTACTATTCTAGTTCTTATACAGACGGCGGCGTATCTGGTGGTTACAGTACAAAAATGGTATTTGATCTTTGCAGCCAAGGCTATTTTATTCACTACGGTAGCGATAATATGACGGTCGGCAGCGATGTGTCTTCCGGATATTCTAGCGGTAATAGTCAAGGAAGTGGCCGTTGGGAAGTGATTGGCAATACGCTTAAGCTAACATTTAATAACGGCCGCGTTTGGGAATACCAATTGTCCATGAAAGAGGGAAAGACTTACCTGGATGGGAAAAAGTATTTCCGGACCTGGACTGGAGATTACGCCCCCAACTGTCGATAATTCAGATCTGACCTCTATTTGCAGAATACTCAATTCGTCATTTTAGAGCCAAAGAGTGATCGGCTCACCCTTATGCGGAACAGTTCTGTCTGCAAGTAGCAAATGCCTGCAGTTTATTGATCGGCTCCAACCTTCTTAAGAAGAAGAGAAAAAGCGATTTGGACAAATTTTATTGATGTAGCGGGAAAAAAAAGAGATGGGCGATTGTCTAAGAAACGTATTCCGAAAGGATCGACTTCAATCTCTAAATTACCGTTCATGAAATCTTTTGCTCTTCTTTTTCTGTTCCAGTTGGTGTGCCTGATTGCCCACGCACAATTTACCAGAATTGTTGGTAAAGCGGTAGATGTAGATGGTGGCCCCTTGCCTGGGGCGCACGTATTGCTTACGGATAACTTTGGAAATGAGATTCAAGCTACGATCACCGATTTGGAAGGAATGTTTCGAATGGAGGCGGTAATGAATGAACGGTATCGAGTGAAAATTTCTTTTTTGGGATTTGAGGAATTAGAAAAGGGGATTCTGACCAATAACCCAATCTCCAATTTGGGAAATTTGACACTCAAACGATCCAATGTGGAATTAGAAGAGGTAGAAGTGAAAGAAAAAGTGGTCATTGCTACTCAAAAAGAGGATACACTTTCATTTAATGCCGATGCATTCAAAACCCTTCCAGATGCAAGTGCTGAAGAACTGGTTGAAAAAATGCCGACCGTTGTCATTGAAGACGGCAAGGTTCAAGCCCAGGGCGAGGACGTTCAGCAAGTATTGGTGGACGGACGCCCATTTTTTGGAAATGATCCAACTGCAGCATTGCGAAATTTACCGGCAGAGGTAGTCGATAAAATTCAAATCTTCGATCAGGCGAGTGATCAGGCTCAGTTTACGGGGTTTGATGACGGAGAAACCAGCAAGACGATGAATATTATCACCCGGTTAAAGATGAGGAATGGACAGTTTGGAAAAGTATATGCTGGTTATGGCTATGAATTGAAAGGTAGTGAAGACAATGAAGGAAAGTATCAGGTAGGTGGCAGCCTGAATTTTTTTGATGGCGACCGACGAGTTTCGATCATCGGTTTGTCGAACAACATCAATCAACAAAATTTCGCCACCGAAGATCTTTTGGGAGTTGTGGGGTCCAGTGGACGCCGGGGCAGAGGAGGTTTTGGTGGCCGTGGAGGAGGCGGGCCACGCGGAGGAGGGGGCAATA